>NZ_JBHXTL010000162.1:0-18685 GCF_042677365.1 Kitasatospora sp. NPDC127116 | reverse complement strand
CGGCGTGTGCGGGGCCCGATCCGCCGTCGGCCGAGGTGCGTGCGGGCCCCGGCCTGTCGCCGGCTGCGGCGTGTGCGGCCCCGGTCTAGCGCGGGCTGCCCTCCAGGTCGGCCAGGGTCGCGTGCAGCCAGGCGAGTTCGGCCTCGGTGGTGGCGCGGGCGACCAGCAGCAGGCCGCGCCGGAACGGGTCGGCGAACTCCTCGGCGCCCACCGGGCGGTCGCCCTCGTAGAAGAAGCTGGCCGGTTCGGCGAGGAAGGCCAGTCGGCGGCGCAGTACGGCGGCCTGGTCGGCGGGGTCGGCGAGGTGCCGGAGGAAGGCGAGCAGGGTGAACCAGCGGTTCTCGTCGCTGACGTCGAGCGGCTCGGGCTCGCGCAGCCGGTCGAGCAGTGCGGTGCGGCCGGCCTCGGTGAGGTGCAGGGTGTGCCGGGGCGCGGCGGCGCTGCCCGGCTCGGTCTCGCGGACCAGCAGGCCGTCGGTCTCCAGGCGTTTGATCGCGGGGTAGAGCGTGCCGTCGCTGATCGGGCGGACGTGGCCGGTGAGCGCGGCGAGGTGGCGGCGCAGCTCGTAGCCGTGCAGGGGGCGGTCGTACAGGAACCCGAGGATGGCGAGCTTCAGCATGGGGCCACTCTCTCAGATCCTTCCCTCGGGGCATGGGTATCTCGCTATCGCTATACCTCGACTTCGATGTATTGTCCTGGTCGTCCGCCGGAGTCCCCGGAGCCGGGAGCCGGCACACCCAGGAGGAGCCGGCACGCCCAGGAGAAGGAGCGAGTGAGCATGCGCGAGGCCCCCGTCACCCCGAACGGCGACCGGATCCGCTGGGTCGAGCTGCCCGGCGCCGAGTCGGCCCGGCTCTACCTGCACGGGCTCGGCGCCACCTCGCCGGCCTACTTCGCGGCCGCCGCCACCCACCCGCTGCTCGCCGGTCGGCGCTCGCTGCTGCTGGACCTGCTCGGCTTCGGCCTCAGCGACCGGCCGACGGACTTCGGCTACACCCTGGAGGAGCACGCGGACGCGGTCGCGGCGGCCGTCGCGACCGCCGGGGCGGCCCGGGTCGAGGTGATCGGCCACAGCATGGGCGGGGCGGTCGCGATCGTCCTCGCCCAGCGGCACCCGCACCTGGTCGAACGGCTGCTCCTGGTGGACGCCAACCTGGACCGGGTCGACCCCGACCGGCGCCACCCCGGCAGCAGCGGCATCGCGGCCTACGCCGAGGAGGAGTTCCTGGCCGGCGGCCGGGACGAAGTCGCCGAGCGGGTCGGCCCGTTCTGGTGGTCCACCATGCGGCTGGCCGGCCCGGAGGCGCTGCACCGCAGCGCCCGCTACCTCGCCCGGGCGACCGAACCGACCATGCGCGAGCTGCTGCTCGGCCTCGACCTCCCGCGCACCTTCCTCCACCCGGCGGCGGACGGCGAGCCGGCGGGCGCCGGCACCCTCCGCGCGGCGGGCGTACGGGTGGTCGCGGTGCCGGACTGCGGGCACAACATCATGCTCGACAACCCGGACGGCTTCGCGGCCGCCGCGGCGCGGGCGCTCGGGCAGGGGTGAGCGGGGGAGGTGCCGGCCGCCGCCCGTCGTAGGCTGGGGCGGACCGTCCGAGAGGAGCCCGTCCGATGTCCGTCCAGGTCCCGCCCGCGCTGGCCGCGTCCCTGGAGGGCTTCCTCGGCGCCGAGGGGCGCGCCTGGGTGGCCCGACTGCCCACCCTGGCCGGCGAGTTGCTGGACCGCTGGGAGCTGCGCCCGGACGGGCCGGTCGCGCACGGCGTGGTCGGGCTGGTGCTCCCGGTGCTGCGCGCCGACGGGATGCCGGCCGTGCTCAAGCTCCAGCCCGTGGACGAGGAGACCGCGGGCGAACCGCTCGCCCTGCGAGCCTGGGACGGCCGCGGCGCCGTGCGGCTGCTCGACCACGAACCGGCCACCGGCTCCCTGCTGCTGGAGCGGCTGGACCCCGGGCGCTCACTGCTCGACCTGCCCGACGACCTCGCGGCGCTGCGCGTGATCGCCGAGCTGCTCGGGGAATTGACGAAACGTCAGGCGCCCTCCGGGCTGAGGACCCTGGCGGGTGCGGCGAGCGACCTGATCGACCGGGCCCCGGTGGCCGTCGCGGCCCTCGCCGACCCGGTGGAGCGGCGCCTGCTCGCCGACTGCGCGGCCGCCCTGTGCGAGGTCCGCGCCGATCCCGGCGACCGGCTGCTGCACTGGGACCTGCACTACGGCAATGTGCTGGCCCCGCTCCCCGGCAGCGGCCGGGCGCCCTGGCTGGCCATCGACCCCAAGCCGCTGGCCGGCCACCCCGGCTTCGAGCTGCTCCCGGCGCTGCGCAACCGCTGGGAGGACGTGGTGGCCACCGGGGATGCAACCCGGGCACTGCGGCGGCGCTTCGACCTGTTGACGGAGGTGCTGGAGCTGGACCGCGAGGTGGCGGCGGCCTGGACGCTCGCCCGGGTGCTGCAGAACGCGGTCTGGGCGGCCGAGGAGGGCGGGGCGGAGCTGGACCCGGCCCAACGTGCCGTCGCCGAGGTGCTGTTGGGGCGCTGACCGGGGAGCCCGCGCGGCTTTCCGCGCCTGCGAGGTACTGCCGCTCGGCGTTTCCCGCTCGGCGTTCCCGCTCGGCGTTTCCCGCTCGGCGTTCCCGCTCGGTGCTTCCGCTCAGTGCTCGCGCAGGGGCACGAAGCGCACCGGTGTCCCCGGCCTGGCCTGTGCGGCGGCCGCGAGGTCGCCGGCCGGCACGACGCCGATCACCGGGTAGCCGCCGGTGGTCGGGTGGTCGGCCAGGAACACCACCGGCTGCCCGTCCGGCGGAATCTGAACGGCGCCCAACACCATGCCCTCGCTGGGCAGTTCGCCGTCCCTGGCGCGGGCGACCGGCGGGCCCTCGGTGCGCAGCCCGACCCGGTTGCCGGTCGGGGAGACCAGGTACCGGTCGCGGCCGAGACGGGCCACCGCCTCCGGGTCGAACCAGTCCGCGCGCGGTCCGAGCCGCAGCCGTAGCACCAGCTCGGCCGGGGGGCCGGGCAGCGGCACCAGCTCGGGCCTGGCCCGGTACGGCGGCGGGGCGCCCACCGGCAGCCGGTCCCCGGCGGCCAGCGGGGCCGGCCCGAGCCCGGAGAGCAGGTCCGCCGAGCGGCTGCCGAGCACCGGCGGGACGGCGATCCCGCCCGCCACCGCCAGGTAGCCGCGCACCCCGGCCGTCGCCGCCCCCACCTCGACCAGCGCCCCGGCCGGCACCACCACCGGCGCGCCCCAGGCGGCCGGCCGGCCGTCCACCCGGACGGGCGAGGGCGCACCGGTGACGGCGACCAGCGCCGTTCCGACGGCCCGCAGCGCGACCCCGCCGAGCGTGGTCTCCAGCCCGGCGGCCCCGGGCTCGTTGCCCACCAGCCGGTTGGCCGCCCACAGCGCCGGCTCGTCCAGTGCCCCGGCCCTCGGCACCCCGAGGTGGGCGACCCCGCGCCGCCCGAGGTCCTGGACCGTGGTCAGCGGCCCCGGCCGCTCCACCACCAGTTCGTTCAACTCCGGCTCCCCCCGGGCCCGTTCCGCCGTGAAGCCGTGAAGCGGACCCGGGTGCCCGGCGCCAGCAGGGCCGGGGGCTCGCGGTCGGTGTCCCAGAGGGTGAGCGCCGTCCGGCCGATCAGCTGCCAGCCGCCGGGGGAGGGGTGCGGGTAGACGCCGGTGTACGGGCCGGCCAGGGCGACCGAGCCGGCCGGGACGGAGCTGCGCGGGGTGGCCCGGCGCGGCACCTCGTAGCGCGCCGGGAGGCCGGTGAGGTAGCCGAAGCCGGGGGCGAAGCCGCAGAACGCGACGACGTACTCGGATCCGGTGTGGATCCGGACGGCGGCCTCCTCGGACACCCCCCACAGTGCGGCGACCTCGGCCAGGTCGGCGCCGTCGTACACGGTCGGGACCTCCAGCAGCGGCCCGCGCGCCGCCCCGGCCGTCGCCGGACGGGCGGTGCGCAGCAGCGCCGCCACCGCGCCGACGTCCGCGACGCCGTCCAGCAGCAGGGTGCGCGCGGCCGGTACCAGCTCTTCCACCGCGCCGAGCGCCCCGGCCTCCCGGCGCTCGCTCAGCCAGCCGTACAGCGCCGCCACCTCGGCCGTCCCGGGCAGCTCGACCAGGAGCGCCCGCTCGCCGACCCGGCGCACCGTCCCCGCCGTCGCGTCGGGGCCGGGTACGCGAGGGGCTGTCACGTGAACGCCTCCACCCGGACCCCGGCGGAGGCCAGGGCGCCGCGGATCCGCCAGGCGAGCTGGGCGGCGCCGGGGGTGTCGCCGTGGACGCACAGCGAGCGGGCCTCGACGGCGATCCGCTCGCCGCCGGCGGCCTCCACCGTGCCGTCCCGGGCGATGGCGACGGCGCGGGTGATCACCGACTCGGGGTCGTGCACCACCGCGTCCGGCTCGCGGCGCGGGACGAGGGTGCCGGTGCGGGTGTAGGTGCGGTCGGCGAAGGCCTCGGCGACCACCGGGAGCCCGACGCCCTCGGCCACCTCCAGCAGCAGCGAGCCCGGCAGGCCGAGCACGGGCAGCGGCCCGTCGCAGACCGCGCCCGCCCGCAGCACGCCGGCCACCACGGCCTCGGCCTGCTCGGAGTCGCCGACCACCCGGTTGTAGAGGGCGCCGTGCGGCTTGACGTAGGAGACCTTGGAACCGGCCGCGCGGGCGAACACCTGGAGGGCGCCGATCTGGTACGCGATCTCGTCGGCGAGCTCCTCCGGGGGCACGTCCATCGCGCGGCGGCCGAAGCCGGCCAGGTCGCGGTAGGAGACCTGGGCGCCGATCCGGACGCCGCGCTCGGCCGCCAGGGCGCAGACCCGGCGCATCGTCGACGGGTCCCCGGCGTGGAACCCGCAGGCGACGTTGGCGCTGGTCACCACGGACAGCAGGGCCTCGTCGTCGGTCAGGGTCCAGCGTCCGAACCCCTCGCCGAGGTCCGCATTGAGATCGATCACCGCATCGGCCACGCCCGTCCGCCTCCCAGCAGCTGTTGAGCCAGATGGTAGGGCCTGCGGATGAAGGCCGTTGCCCGTGACCCGGAGCCCCGCGGGCGCCGCGGCGTGTGCCCGGGGCCGCACGCCCCGGGGCGGCGCCTCACGGGGTCGCGCCGGGGCGCGAGCGGGCGCGGACCGCCCGGACTCAGCCGGTGGTCACCGGTGCGCGGAAGGCGCGCTCCAGCGGACGCAGCGCCCGCAGCACGATCAGCAGCGGTACGACGCCGAGGACTCCGAACGACATGTCGACGAATCGCCAGGCCAGTGGAATCCCGCGCAGCGGCCCGCAGATCAGTGCCAGCGGGATGACGGCCCCGCAGGCGAGCACGGCCCAGCGGATCACCCAGATGTTGCGGACCGGGTCCTTGAGCGGCCCCCAGAAGGCGGCGGCGATCACCAGGTGGGCGAAGGCCAGCCAGTCGGTGCCGTAGGCCAGGAAGGGGTAGCGCCCGTTGGTCTCGGCGAGGCCGGTGTGGACCCGTTCGAGCCAGGCCGCCGCTGCGGGGAGGCGGTCGCTCAGCGGAGCGGCCGGCCCGGAGGCGAAGTCGACCAGCCAGCGGGTCTCGGTCTCCAGGGGGAACGCGGTCAGGCCGCTGAGCACCAGGCAGACCAGGAAGAACCAGAGCCACCGTCGGACCTTGCGAAGGATGACCGCGGGGTCGCCGTCCATTTCGCCCACCTCCATGCCGAGCATGCCGAAGTGCAGGCGGAGCCTCGTCCGACCTGCGCGGAAGCGACTCTAGACCTATCTTTTGAACGTGTTCAACTCGTATTTTGGGTGGGGTGGGGCAGGGGGCGGCCGGGGCCGCCCCGGAACGCAGCGGTGCCCGGGCTCCGTGGAGCCCGGGCACCGGTGGCGGGCGGAACGCCGCCCGCGGCCGTTAGGCCGTGTAGGTGTACGTCACGGGAGCGCTGGTCCCGCCCGCCGTGGTGACGGTGACGCCCACCGCCCCGGGCTGGGTGCCCGCCGGGGCCGTGGCGGTGCAGGCGGTCGGACCGCAGGAGACATGGGTGGCCGGCACCCCGCCGAAGGCCACCGACCCGTACGTCAGGTTGCTGCCGAACAGGTACACCCGGGTACCGCCGACGGCCGGGCCGGAGACCGGAGAGAGGCTGCTGACCACTGGCGCGGCCGGGGCCGGCGGCGGGGCGCCGGTGTAGTCGAAGGTGACCGGAGCCGAGGCTGTGCCGCCGGGCGTCACCACGCTGACCGGGGCGCTGCCCGTGCCGCCGGGGGTGGTCACCGTGCAGGCGGTGTCGGTGCAGCGGCCGGGGGCCGGGACGCCGCCGACCAGCACCATGCCGTTGGCCAGGTTGCTGCCGCTGACGGTCACCTCGGTGCCGCCGGTGCCCGGGCCGGTGGCGGTGTCGAGGCCGGTGGCGGCGGGGGCGGCCTGGACGGTCGCCGGCAGGTAGCTCTTGCTGCCGAGGTCGTAGCCGGAGACGTGCCCGGTCGGGTCGGTGTCGTTCGGGTTGGCGACCGTCGCGGTGATCGCGCCGACGATCGGCACGCCGGGCGTGGTGGCCAGGTTGAGCTTCATGAAGTTGTAGCTCCCGACCGCCCGGGTGGCGGTGAACACGGCCTCCAAGTGGCGGTGGTCGGGGGAGAGGGCGGTGGTGAAGGTGTAGTCCGGCGGCGTGGGGAAGAACATCGCACCGTCGGTGGTGACGCCGGGCGGCAGGTCGAGGGTGATGTGGGTCGGCCCGGTCAGGTCCGCGGTGCCGGACACGGTCCAGGCCACCGACATGTTCCCGGTGGTGAAGAACCCGCCGGGGTAGTTCCCGCTCTGTGACACGGTCACGTGCTGGGCGGAGGTCGACGTCGTCGCGGCCGGGGCGGCCGCGGCGGCGGTGGCGCCGGTGGCGAGGGTGGTCACGGACAGCGCGGCGGCGAGGCCCGCTTTGGCCAGTCGGGTGATCATTGGTCGATCATCACCGAACAAGCGCGCCGCCCTCACGCTTTTCTCGAATGCCGGTTCGGGAATGGCGGGATCTCGTCGAAATCACGTTCTGAATCCGTCACCCGTACCGTCGTCCACCTGCCGCTCCGCCCGCCCGCAAGGTCCGTTTCGGTCGATGTCGGTGCGAACCTCTAATCTTGTCCTCCGTGACCGTCATCGCAGACCCGCTCACCGAGCCCGGCCTCCGCCCGCCCGCCGGCCCGGCCGCCGCGCGCCCCGCGCCCGGCCCCGCCGCCGACGAGGGCCTGGCCCGCCGGCTCAAGGCGCTGGCCTGCACCGCCCCGCTGCACGACCTGGACAACCGCAAGGTCAACCTGGCCGGCGAGTACGGCGGCTACGCGATGGCCGAGGTCGGCCTCGCCGCGATCGACCTGGTCACCCTGAACATGGACTTCGACACCGGGGCCGACCGCGACATAGTGCTCGCCCGCCTGCTGCCCCGGGTCGCCGTCCAGTCCGCCGGCCGCCCCGCCGCCGAGCACGAGCGGGTCGCCCGCTGGGTGCTGGAGTCGCTGATCAACGTCGGCAGCGTGGACCGCGGCTTCCGCGCCGTCTACGGCACCTTCGGCGCGGACGGCGAGTACGTCCGCCGGGACTACGACTTCAAGCTGATCGAGGAGGTCCCCGGCCCGGACGGCGGCGTCTACCTGCGCACCACCGACGAGGCGGTCAACGTCCTGGTCGGCGCGCTCGACACCGACGTCACCTCGGCCCAGATCGCCGCCGAGGTCAAGCTGGAGGTGCTGATCCGCCGCGGCCGCCTGGCCGACGCCCAGCTCGCCGCCGAGCAGGCCCGCTACCGCACCGTCCAGTTCGCCGAGACGCTGCGCCGCGCCTTGGACGCCACCCGCCGCAACGTCCGCGCCGTCGACTGGATGCGCGCCGTTCCCGACCTCATCGCGGAGGCGCTGGACCACATCGCGGACCGCTACCGGCACGAGAACGCGATTCTCACCAACATCCGCAAGGCCCGCGACGAGGCCGAGGACCCGGAGCACAAGCGCCGCGCCGCCGAGCTGGTCGACATCGTCAAGGACTGCATCCGCCGCCACACCCAGCTCCAGACCCGCCTGCTGGAGGCCGGCCCGCTGTTCCGCGCCGAGCAGGACCGGCAGGCCTTCGCCACCCCCGGCGCCCGCAGCGGCATCGACCTCTACGGGCAGCTGCTCGCCCCCGTGCTGCGGCTGCCGGTGGAGCAGGCCGTCCGCCCCACCGGCGCCTTCTTCGCCCGTGGCGCCGGTCTGCGCACCCCGGTCTCGGTCCGGGTCGCCGACCTGGTCGACCTGCTGCTCACCCCGCCGGTCGAACGCGAGCACCTCGGCGCCGAGCTGCCCGACCCCGACCTGGTCGCCACCCCGGACGACAGCCGGTTCTCCGAGGCCCAGCTGGAGTCCGCGATGGTCCTGCTCGACCTGCCCCCGGACGCCCCCCGCCGGCTCTCCGGCCTGCTCGCCGACGCCCGCAAGCAGGACCCGGACCTGCCGTACCTGCTGGCCCTGCTCGCCGTGCACGCCGCCAGCCCGCCGGTCGGCACCGCCTACCGCCAGGGCGAGGAGCGGCTGCTGTTCGCCGTGGACGACGGCACCCAGCTGCACGACCCGGAGTTCGGCGGCGCCGACCTGATCGTCGGCAGCGCCCTGCTCGACGCGGTCGGCATGGCCGCCGACCGCAAGGACGCCGGCTGACCGGCCGGGAGGCACACCTTGCCGGGACCGACCTTGACGAACCGTAACCACCGCGCCACCCCCGAGGAGCACCGCCCGTGACGACCCACCACGACACGTCCTGGGCGACCGAGAGCGAACCCGCGGCCCCCGCGCCGATCACCCCGGCCGACGTCGCGGACGCCGCCCGGCTGGTCTCCTTCGGCCTCCAGGCCAAGTTGTTGCCCGCCCGGGACGCCGAGTACGCCGAGCTGGTGCGCCGCCACCGCGAGGACCCGCCGTTCGCCCGGCTCGCCGACGCCGTCGCCACCGGCATGGGCCTGGTCGTCCTGGAGGTCTCCCCGCGGGCCGGCATGGCCGTGGCCGCCGCCGAGGACTCGCTGTTCGCCGTCCGGATGGGCGACTACTCGCGCCGCGCCGCCTCCGAGTCCACCGACCGCTTCCTGCACGGCCTGGCCCACCTGGCCGTCGCCGCGATGGCCTTCCCCCGCCCCGAGGACCTCGCCGACGACGGCTACCTCGGCCGGATCACCGTCAACGGCGTCGACTCCTTCGTGCGCCAGGCCTGCCGCCGCCTGGAGGAGCAGGCCGACGCCGAGGGCGCCAACACCGACCCGGCCTCCGACGCCCCCGGCCTGGAGGCGGCCTGGCGGGTCTGGGCCCGGCGCACCGCCACCGGCGCCACCAAGGACGCCCGCCGGCTCTCCGGCTCCACCATCGGCATCGTCGCCAAGGCCGTGCTGTTCCTGGTCGACTCCGGCTTCCTCCAGAAGGTCTCCGACGACTCCGGCGGCACCTACCGCACCACCGCCCGCTACCAGCTCCAGGTGCGCGACCTGGCGGGCAGCGCGGCCATGGCCGAACTGCTCGACCTCGGCATCGTCCCGGTCTCCGACGGCACCGCCAGCCTGCTGCCGCCGGACACCGGCGACGAACTGGTCGCCGACGCGGGCCTGCCGTTCCACTCGCTCTGAACCCCGGTGCCCGGAGTCCACCCGCTCCGAGCACCGGCGCCCAGAGCCCACCCGCTCCGAGCCCACCGCGCCGGCCTCCCGCCGGGCGCACCCGGTCCCGGAGCACCGCGCCGGCCCCGGCCCACCCGCCCCGAACCGGCCCGCCGCCCACCCCTCACGCCACGCAAGCCACGGAGAACCGCCGCACATGTACGAGCTCAACCGGGTCCGCCTCTACTCGATCGGACCGGCCGGCGCCCGCTACGCCGACACGGTGCTCGACCTGCGCGGCGTCGGCGAGCCGGTCGCCGACCCGGCCCCGCAGCAGATCGGCCTGTTCGGCGAGGACACCGACGGCCCGGTCCGCCGCCCCGCCCCCGCCGGCGTGCTCTTCCTGGAGAACGGCGGCGGCAAGTCGGTCCTGCTCAAGCTGATCTTCTCGGTCATGCTCCCCGGCCACCGCAACACCCTCGGCGGCGCCAGCTCCGGCGTGCTGCGCAAGTTCCTGCTCGCCGACGACTGCGGCCACGTCGCCCTGGAGTGGCAGCACACCGTCACGGGCGAGCTGATCGTGGTCGGCAAGGTCAGCGAGTGGCGCGGCCGCCAGGTCTCCTCCGACCCGCGCAAGTTCGCCGAGACCTGGTACTCCTTCCGCCCCGGCGCCGGCCTGACCCTCGACTCGCTGCCGGTCGCCGAACGGGTCAGCCTCGCCGGCGACCAGAAGGCCCGCGGCCGCCGCCGCACCATGAAGGGCTTCCGCGACGCCCTCACCGAGGCCGGCAAGGCCCACCCCCACCTCGACCTGGTCTTCGAGGACGGCCACGACCGCTGGACCGAGCACCTCGGCGAACTCGGCCTCGACCCCGAACTCTTCCGCTACCAGCGCGAGATGAACGCCGACGAGGGCGAGGCGGCCGGCCTCTTCGCGGTCAAGCACGACAGCGACTTCACCGACCTCCTGCTGCGCGCCGTCACCGACACCCGGGACACCGACGGCCTCGCCGACCTCGTGCACGGCTTCGCCGCCAAGCTCGGCCGCCGTGCCGAGCTCACCGCCGAACGCGACTTCACCGCCGGCTCGCTGGACCTGCTGGAGCGCATCGCCGAGACCACCACCGCCCGCGAGACCGTCCGCGAGGCCCACCGCACCGCCGAACGCCGCACCCGCCGCCTCGCCCACGCCCTCGCCTCCCGCGCCACCGCCGAACGCGACCGCGCCCAGGACCTCGCCATCGAGGTCGCCGCCGCCGCGAGCGCCGTCACCGCCGCCGAGGCCGACCGCACCCGGCACAGCCTGATCACCGACGAACTCACCCACCGGCACGCCACGCTGGGCCTCGCCGCGGCCACCGCCGAGGCCGCCGCGCTGCGCCGCGAACTCATCGACGCCCGCACCCTGCACTCCGCCTGGCAGGCCGCCGAGGCGGTGCTGCGCCAGCGCGCCGCCGCCGACCGGGTCACCCGGGTCGCCGCCGCCATCCGCGAGGCCGAGCTGGACGCCGCCCCCGCGCTCGCCGCCCGCGCCCGCGCCGCGACCGCCCTGGCCCGCGCCCTGGAGGCAGCCGCCGCGGCCGCCGAGTCCCGCGCCGACACCGAGGAGGAGCGCGCGGGCGAACTCCAGGAGGACGGCGGCAAGGCGCAGTCCGACGCCACCGAGGCCGCCACCGCCGCCCAGAAGGCCCGCAGCGAGGCCGAGCACCTGCGCCAGCGCCTCGCCGAGGTCGAGCAGGAGACCGAGGCCGCCGTCTCGGCCGGCTTCATCGACGCCGACGGCGACGTGGACCCGGCCCGCGCCGCGCTGCACGCCGCCGACGTCGAGAAGGCCGCCGCCGCCGCGCTCGCCCAGGCCCGTACCGCCGCCGAGGCCGCCGCCGCCCGGCTGCGCGAGTCCGCCGCCGCCACCTCGCGCGCCGAACTCGCCGCCGAGCGGGCCGGCGACGCCCGCAAGGACGCCGCCCGCTCCCTCGCCGCCGAGCAGCGCACCGCCGCCCTGCTCGCCACCGAGGAGCGCCTCGCCGACCTGCTCTCCCTCACGCCCTACCAGGAGGGCGCCGAGGAGGACGCCGGCTTCCTCACCCCCGCCGTGCTCGACCGCAACGCCGAGTACCTGCGCGAACTCCTCGACGAGTCCATCGCCACCGCCGAACGCACCCTGTTCGACCTCCGCACGGCCGCCGCCGACGACTCCCGCATCCTCGCCGCCCTCGGCGACGGCGGTCTGCTGCCGCCCGGCCCGGACGTGCTCGCCACCGTCGAGTACCTCGCCGAGCACGGCATCCCGGCCCTGCCCGGCTGGCGCTACCTCGCCCAGTCCGTGGACCCGGCCGACCACGACGCGATCCTCGCCGCCCGCCCCGAACTGGTCGACGGCGTGGTCGTCACCGATCCGTCCTCGCTGGAACGCGCCCGCGAGGCCCTGCAGGCCGCCGCCCTGCTGCCGCGCTCCACCGTCGCCGTCGGCGCCGCCGCCTCGCTGATCGCCCCGATCACCGACGAGCCCGCCTTCTTCCTCGTCCCGCCGAACCCGGCCATGCACGACGAGTCCGCCGCCGACGGCGAGCGCCGCGAACTGCGCGCCCGGGCGAGCGCCCGCGAGGAGCACATCCGCGAACTGGCCGGCCGCCTCGGCGCCGACCGCGCCCTCGCCGCCCGCCTCGCCTCCTGGCACGCCAGCTGCCCGCCCGGCACCCTCGCCGAATTCGCGGCCGCCGCCGAGGCCGCCCGCGAGCACGCCGAGCAGGCCGCCGCCGCCCTCGCCACCCTGCGCGCCGACCACGACGAGGCCGAGACCGACCACGCCGCGGCCGCCTCCGTCCACGAGGAGCACCGCGAGGCCGCCCAGCGCGCCCGCCGCCGCGCCGACGCCCTCTCCGGCCTCGCCTTCCGGCTGCGCGAGCGCGGCAACTGGGCCCGCCGCCAGCGCGAACTCGCCGAGGACGCCGCCGAGTGCGACCGCCGCCAGGTGCTGTGCGCCGAGCGCGCCCGCACCTGCGACGAGGACCGCCGCGCCGCCCAGCGCGCCGCCGACGACGCCCGCCGCACGGCCCGCGCGCTGCGCGCCGAACGCGCCGAGATCCCCGCCGCCGAGCAGTCCGACGAGCCCGTCGAGACCGCCCCCGCCGCGCTGCCCGCACTGCGCGAGGCCTACCGCGCCGCCTCCCAGCTGTACGAGAAGGTCGGCGTCGGCGCCGACCTGCGCGCCGAACAGGCCCGCGCCGAGGGCGACGAGGCCGCCGCCGCGACCGAACTCGACCGCCTCACCAACAAGGTGCGCACCCGCGCCGAGGAGCTCCTCGGCAGCCCCGACGGCGCCGACGGCCCGGCCCGCCAGGCCGCCGCCGCCCGCGCCGAGGAGCTGGTCGCCACCATCGAGGCCCGCTCCGCCGCCGCCAGCGAGCAGCTCGGCAGGCTGCGCGGCGAGGCCGAGCGCTCCGCCCCCGCCGACGGCGAGGCGCACACCGAGCTGCCCGAGGACCTCGTCCCCACCGATCCGGAGCACGCCCAGGTCCTGCTGCGCACCGCCACCAGCCGCCTCGCCGAGCGCCGCGAGGCCCTGGACGCCGCCCGCACCGCCCACGCCGACCTCCAGCGCACCTTCGACAGCGCCCAGGCCTCGGCCGCCGACTTCGACGAGCTGGCCGGCCAGCTGCGCGACGGCCTGCGCGACCACCAGGAGGACCCGGAAGACCCGGTCGAGCCGTACCTGGGCTCGCTGGCCGACGCCCGCACCGGCGCCACCGAGGCCCGCCGCTCGCTGCGCACCGCCGCCGGCGAGCTGTCCTCCTCCGAACTCGCCGTCCGCGACGCCGCCGACGCCCTGGTCCGGCACGCCAACGCGGCCCGCTACGAGGCCGTCCGCACCCCCGCCCGTCAGCAGATCCGGGAACTGCCCGCCTCCGCGCTGCCCGAGCACGCCGCCGCCTGGGCCGCGGCCTTCGCGCCCCGGCTGCGGGTGCTCACAGACGAGCTGGCCCAGCTGGAGAAGAACCGCGGCTCGATCGTGGACCGGCTGCGCGGCCTGGTCGAGTCCTCGCTCACCACGCTGCGCGCCGCCCAGCGGCTGTCCCGGCTGCCCGAGGGCCTGGGGGAGTGGTCCGGCCAGGAGTTCCTCCGGATCCGCTTCGAGGACCCGGACCACGCCACCCTGGTCGAGCGCCTGGGCGAGGTCATCGACGAGGCCACCCGCGCCGCCGTGAAGAAGAACAGCGACCTGCGCCGCGACGGCATGTCCCTGCTGCTGCGCGGGGTCGCCGCCGCGATCGGCCCCAAGGGCGTCAGCGTCGAGATCCTCAAGCCCGACGCGGTGCTGCGGGCCGAGCGGGTCGGTGTCGGCCAGATGTCCGACGTCTTCTCCGGCGGCCAGCTGCTCACCGCGGCCATCGCGCTGTACTGCACGATGGCGGCGCTGCGCGCCAACGACCGCGGCCAGTCCCAGCTGCGGCACGCCGGCACGCTGTTCCTGGACAACCCGATCGGCCGCGCCAACGCGACCTACCTGCTGGAGCTCCAGCGGGCCGTGGCCGACGCGCTCGGCGTCCAGCTGATCTACACCACCGGCCTGTTCGACACCACGGCGCTCGCCGAGTTCCCGCTGGTGATCCGCCTGCGCAACGACGCCGACCTGCGCGCGGGCCTCAAGTACATCTCGGTCGAGGAGCACCTGCGCCCGGGCCTGCCGGCCGCACCGGACCCGGACGGCCCGACCATCCACGGCGAGATCACCGCCACCCGGATGTTCAAGCGCCCCGCGGAGGTTCCGGCGCAGACGTGAGCGGGCCCGCTCGGCCGGGAGAGGTTCCGGTCCGACCGTGAACTGACTAGCGTGACCTCCATGCTGACGATCGCGCACCTCAGTGACACCCACCTCGGCCAGGTCCACCGCCGGGACGGCGGCAAGCGCGCCCGGCGGCGGGCCGAGCAGGTGATGGCGTACCTCGACGCCCTGCCCGGCCCGCTGGACGCGGTGCTGGTCACCGGCGACCTCGCCGACCACGGCCTGCCCGAGGAGTACCGGGAGGTCGCCGAGGTGCTGGCCTCCCGGCACCCGGTGCTCATCTGTCCCGGCAACCACGACTCCAGGGCGCCGTACCGGGAGGTGCTGCTCGGCGAGGCACCGGGGGAGGGGCCGATCAATCGCCTGCACCAACTGCCGGGCGCCGACGTGCTGATGCTCGACTCCTCGATACCCGGGCAGGACGACGGTCTGCTGGACGAGCGGACGCTGGCCTGGCTGGACGCCGAACTGGCGTCCGGCCGCGGCGAGTTGCCCGCGCTGGTGGCCTTCCATCACCCGCCGGTGGAGCTGCACCTGCCGTACGTCGACCCGATCCGCCAGTTCGGCGAGGCGCGGCTGGCGCAGGTGCTGAGCCGCCACCCCCGGGTGGCCGCCCTGTTCTGCGGCCACGCGCACACCTCCGCGGCCACCACCTTCGCCGGTCTGCCGCTGCTGATCGCGCCCGGCGTGGCCTCCACCGTCACGCTGCCGTTCGAGGGCGGGCGCGGCATCTCCTTCGACCACCCGCCGATGGTGGCCTTCCACGTCCTGGACGGGGACCGCCGGCTCACCACCCACTACCGGGCGCTGCCGGTGCGGGACTGACCGATCGGCCCGGCGCTACGGGTGGTTGGGCTGCACCCGGGCCTGGCGCGGCGGCTGTTGCGGCGCCTGGCGCGGCGGTTGGTACGGCTGCTGGTGCGGCGCTCGCTGCGGCTGGTGCCCGGGCCCGTACGGCTGCTGCCGCCCCGGACCGCCGTACGGCTGCGGTGGCTGCTGCTGCGGTGACTGCGGCCGGGGCGACTCGTACGGCTGCCGGTACACCGAGGACGGGCCGGGCCGGGGGAACGGCCGCGCGGCCAGCGGCTCGGAGGGCCCCCGGGCGCCCGCCGTCGGGTGCGTGGCGCCCTGCGTCCGCATCCGCTGGGCCGCGACCTGGCGGGAGATGAGGATCTCCAGCAGGCACCACATGGTGCCGAACACCCCGAGCCCCATGGCCAGCAGCGCCGGTGTCAGCAGCCAACTGCCCGCGTACGAGGCCAGGGTGGCCACCACGACGCCCACCAGGGTGAAGGACAGGCAGAGCACCGCCCGGACTGCGGCGGCGCGCACCTCGTCGGGCAGGCGGCGGCGACGGCGGCGTGGCACGGACATCGAGCGACCCCCAGGCGCGTGGCGCGTGTTCTGTGAAGCATACGGAACGGGTGCACACGAAACGCGCCCCTCGCCTCACTCTGCCCCGCCGAACCAGGACTATGCGTCCGAAACCGCCGAACTGCCTTCAAATCGTGTCATCCGGGCCGTCCCGTCGTGTCGTCCGGGCCGTCCCGGCAGGCCCGGCGCCGTCCGGTGGCCCGGTTCAGTCCAGCTGGACGTTGAGCTCCTCCAGTGCGCCGGTCACGATCGTCCGCATCGCCCGTTCGGCGTGGACGGCGTCCTCGGCGCAGATCGCCTCCGCGACCTCGCGGTGCAGGCGGATCGCGTACGGCTCCGGCTGATGGGGCATCAGATGGTACTCGGTCCGGCCGGTGAGCACCGCCGCGACGCTGTCCCCGAGGTGGGCGAACATCTCGTTGCCGGAGGCGCGCAGCACCAGGGAGTGGAAGGCGATGTCGTGCCTGAGGAAGGCGTTCAGGTCGGCGGCCCGGGCGGTGACCGTCAGGTCCACGGCCAGTGAGCTGAGTTCGCGCCGGTCGTCGTCGCTCGCGTGGGTGGCGGCGAGCGCGGCCGCGGCCGGTTCGACGGCCACGCGCAGCGAGCCGAGCGAGCGCAGCTGGGCCGGGCGGTCCGCGCCGGCCAGTCGCCAGCGGATCACCATCGGGTCGAAGACGTCCCAGAGCGACTTCGGCTGCACGGTGATCCCGACCCGTCGCCGGGACGCCACCATCCGCATCCCCTCCAGGACGCGCACCGCCTCCCGGACGACCGTCCGGGACACCCCGAACCGGCCCTCCAGCTCCTCCCCGCGCAGTACCGCCCCCTCGGGAATCTCCCCCGACGCGATCGCCGGCCCGAGCTCGGCAAGCAGCCGCCCGGGCAGCCCCTGGATCTCCATCCGCCCAGCCTAGACGCCCGCTCCGTGGGCCTTCACCTCGCCCTGCGACCCAGACCACATCGCAAAAGTATGACGATTTGGTTTCCGTCACTTGAATACGTCATATCTTTGAGGCGATAGTGGCGGCCAGGCAACGAAGGAGCACCACCCCATGGCTCTCAGCGTCGAGAACCACGACCTCCCGCAGGCCCCCCTCACCGTCGTGGTGATGGGCGTCTCGGGCGTCGGCAAGACCACCCTGGCCCGCCTGCTGGCGGACCGTCTCGCCCTCCCCTTCGCGGAGGCGGACGAGTTCCACCCCGCGGCCAACATCGCCAAGATGTCCGCCGGCATCCCGCTGGACGACCAGGACCGCGCCCCCTGGCTGCGCGCCGTCGGCGCCTGGCTCAAGGAGCGGACCGAGGCCGGTACCGGCGGTGTGGTCACCTGCTCGGCGCTGAAGCACCGCTATCGCGACACCCTGCGCGCGGCCTGCCCGGGCGCCTTCTTCCTGCACCTCAGCGGTGGCCACGAGCTGGTCGAGGACCGGCTCAGCCACCGCACCGGCCACTTCATGCCGTCCTCGCTGCTCGACTCGCAGTACGCCGCCCTGGAACCGCTGGCGGCGGACGAGCGCGGCGGCGTCCTGGACGTCGGCCCGTCCCCCGAAGAACTCGTCGAGATGGCCGTGGCGCTGCTGCGGCCCGTCAATGGAGACCTCGCGTGAGCATTGCCCCCACCCTGCTGGCGGCCGCCCCACCGGCCCTGCCGCACACCAGCAGCGACTCCCAGCTGCTGATCGCGGTGCTGCTCAGCATCGGCGCGATCGTCGTACTGATCACCAAGCTGAAGCTGCACCCGTTCCTCGCCCTCACGCTCGGCTCCGGTCTGCTGGCCGCCGTCGCGGGTGCCCCCTTCGACAAGCTGCTGAGCAGCTTCTCCACGGGCTTCGGATCCACCGTCGCCAGCGTCGGCCTGCTGATCGGCCTCGGCGCGATGCTCGGCAAGCTGCTCGCCGACTCCGGCGGCGCCAACATCATCGCGGACACCGTCCTCTCCCGGACCGGCAACAAGGCGCTGCCCTGGGCGATGGCGCTGATCGCGGCCGTGCTCGGCCTGCCGCTGTTCTTCGAGGTCGGGGTCGTCCTGCTGATCCCGATCGTGCTGCTGGTCGCCCGCCGCGGCAACGTACCGCTGATGCGGATCGGCATCCCGGCGCTGGCCGGCCTGTCGGTGCTGCACGGCCTGGTGCCCCCGCACCCGGGCCCGCTGGTCGCGGTCGACGCGCTGAAGGCCGACCTCGGCATCACCCTGGCGCTCGGCCTGCTGATCGCCGTCCCGACCCTGATCATCGCGGGCCCGCTGTTCGCGCGGCTGGCCGAGCGCTGGGTCGGCCCGCTGGAGATCCCGGTGGCCACCGCCCCCGAGGAGACGGCCAAGCACGACCGCACCCCGTCCTTCGCCGCGGTGCTGGCCACCATCCTGCTGCCCGTCGTGCTGATGCTCGGCAAGGCCCTGGCCGACGTCGTGATCGACGACCCGAAGGCGCTGGTCCAGCGGGTGTTCGACTTCATAGGCTCCCCGCTGATCGCCCTGCTCGCCGCGACCCTGCTCGGCATGGTGACCCTCGGCAGGGCGGCCGGCTTCGACAAGGCCCGGATCTCCGACACCGTCGGCAAGTCGCTCGGCCCCATCGCCGGCATCGTGTTCATCGTCGGCGCGGGCGGCGGCTTCAAGCAGACCCTGATCGACGTGGGCGTCGGCAACGCGGTCAGCGAGTGGTCCGGCAAGTGGCACATCTCGGCGCTGCTGCTCGGCTGGCTGATCGCCGTGCTGATCCGGCTGGCCACCGGCTCGGCGACGGTCGCCACGATCACCGCCGCCGGCATCGTCTCCCCGCTGGCCGCGAACATGTCCTCGACCCACGCGGCCCTGCTGGTGCTCGCGATCGGCGCCGGCTCGCTGTTCTTCTCGCACGTCAACGACGCCGGCTTCTGGCTGGTGAAGGAGTACTTCGGGATGAGCGTCGGGCAGACGCTGAAGTCCTGGTCGGTGATGGAGACGGTGATCTCGGTGGTCGCCATCGCCC
>NZ_JBHXTL010000161.1:0-18991 GCF_042677365.1 Kitasatospora sp. NPDC127116 | reverse complement strand
CGCATGGCCCTGCCCGACCGGTCGGGCAGGGCCATGCGCGGTGAACTCCCCACCAGTCAGCGATTTCTGACGCGACGTCAGCCCACCGCAGCCGCCTTGCCGGCCAGGCGGACCAGCGCCTCGCGCGCCGCCAGGCGGCCGGCGGTGCGGAAGGAGTACTCACGCGAGTCGACCAGGTGCACCACGGTGCGGTGCACCACCAGCGCCAACGCCAGCGGGGTGCCGGGCAGTTGCTCGGACAGCTCCGCATGCACGCCCTCGGCCAGGGCGGCGTGGAAGCGCTCCAGGTCCCCAGGCTCCGGGTCGCCCCGGACGGTGGCGCCCGGGGCGGACTCGACGCGCAGGCCCTCCTCCCAGGGCTCGAAGTCCACGGTGACGATCGCGACGTCGCCCGGGCAGCTCGTCTGGTGGACGTAGCGCGCCCGTACGCCGCGGACCGGGCGGGGCGGGAAGGCCTGCTGCTCGGCGGTCACCGGGTCAGGCGTGCTCGATCTCGACGGAGGTGATCACCACGTCCTCGACCGGGCGGTCGGCCTCGGTGGGGGTGGTGGCGATGGCGTCGACCACGGCCCTGGAGGCGGCGTCGGCGACCTGGCCGAAGATGGTGTGCTTGCGGTTGAGGTGGGCGGGGGCGCCCACCGTGATGAAGAACTGCGAGCCGTTGGTGCCCGGGCCGGCGTTGGCCATCGCCAGCAGGTACGGCTTGGTGAAGAACAGCTCCGGGTGGAACTCGTCCGCGAAGGAGTAGCCCGGGCCGCCGGCGCCGGTGCCGGTCGGGTCCCCGCCCTGGATCATGAAGCCCGCGATCACCCGGTGGAAGAGCGTGCCGTCGTAGTACGGGCCCTGGCCCGGCCCGCCGGTGCGCGGGTCGGTGTACTCCCGGGTGCCCTCGGCGAGTTCGGCGAAGTTGCGGACCGTCTTCGGCGCGTGGAACGGGAACAGCTCCAGGCGGATCGGGCCCGCCGTGGTGTGCAGGGTGGCGAACCGGGCAGTGGCCACTGGGTGACTCCTCGGGTACGGCTGGCGGGTGGGGCCCGTGCGGCCCGGTGCGGTGACCTGGGCCGTTCGGCTACCGCATCCTGGCACAGCCTCCGCCCGCACGGCCGAACCGGGTGGGACGATCCGGACGTCAGACGTAGCAGGACGTCGGGCGAAAGGCGGGTGGTCGTGATGGTCGGTGCGGTTCTGGTGGGAGTGCTGGTCCTGGTCGTCGCGGGGTGCGGCTGCGTGGTGTGGGCCGGCCGCGGCGGGCCGCGCTGGACCCGGGTGGTCGCGGCCCTCACCCTCGGCGCCGGGAAGGCGGTGCGCAGCTACCAGCGCCGGCGGCCCCGCCGGGTGGGGAACGGCGGCGCGGACGGCGGGGACGGCGGGGACGGCTGCTGAGCCGCCGGCCGGGGCGGGCGGCGCGGCGGGCCGCTCGGGACGTGGCGCATCCCCGGCCGCCGGGGGTGTGCGGCGGCCGGGGACGCGAGGGGGTGTCAGCTCTCGGTGGAGCGGCGGCGGGCGGCCACGACCAGCGCCGCGCCCGCGGCGAGGGCCGCGGCGGCGCCGCCGGCCTCCCAGCCGAGCCCGTCGGTGCCGGTGGCGGCGAGCGCGCCGGTGCCGGTCGTGGCGCCGGTGCTGCCCGTGGTGCCGGTGCCCGTACGGGTGCCGGTCGTGGTGCCGGTGGTGCCGCCGGTGCCGGTGGTGGTGGTCTGGGTGAGGCCGGCGGGCTGGACGGTCTGCGGCTGCTGCCCGGACCCGTCGGTGCCCGTACCCGTGCCGTTGCCCGTGCCGGGCTTGGCCGCCGCGGCCTCGTCCTCGGCCCTGGCCTTGGCCCAGCCCTCCTTGAGGAAGGCCAGGATGTCCGCGTAGCTGCCCTCGGAGGCGGCCAGGGCGGCCTTCTTCACCACGGGGCCGCCGGTCTCGATGATCTGGGAGACCTTCACCCGGTTGTCGCTCTCGCGCAGGACGGGCAGCTCGACGGTCAGGAAGCGCCGCACGGCCTCGGCGTTGCCGTCCATGGCCTTCTGGGCGGCCGCGGCGGTGGCCGGGCCGGTCTCCTTGTCGGCGATGATGCGCAGCACCTCGACCCGGTCGTCCTCGAACTGGGCCTTGGCGAAGCCCTCGTTGAGGAAGGCCTCGACGGCCTCGTCGGTGCCGGCGTCCAGCGCCTTGCCGGCGGCCTCGCGCACGGCCCTGCCGCCCTGGCTCATGAGCTGGCTGAGCTTGACCCGGTTGTCGTCGGCGCGCAGCCTGCCCAGCTTGGTGGTCAGAAAGTCGCGCAGCTCGGCGGCGCCGCCCTTGAGGGCCTTCTCGGCGCCTTCGCGCACGCCGCGGCCGGTCTTGGGGTCGGCGAGGAGAGCCTCGACCTTGGCGCGGTCCTCGTCCTCGGCGCGGGCGACGTACTGGCCGGTCTTCAGGAAGTCGAGGATGTCCTGGTAGGTGCCGCGGAGGGCGGCCCTGGCGGCCTTCTGCACGGCCGGGCCGCCAACGGCGTAGATCTGGGAGACCTTGACCTGGTCGTCGATCTGTCGCTGCTCGGCGAGCTCGACCTCCAGGAAGTGCCGCAGCTCGGCGGCGCCGCCCTTGAGGGCCTTCTCGGCCGCCTCGCGCACGCCGAAGCCGCTCGCCGGGTCGGCGAGGATGCGCTGGACCTCGGCGCGGTCGCGCTGCTCCTGTCCGCTGCCGGCCCCGGGGGTGCCGTCCTCGGGGGCGGTGTCCTTGGCGGAGTCCGAGCCGGTGTCGGGACCGGAGAGGCCGATCGGCTTCGGGGCGTCGGAGGCGGAGGCCGTGGACGGGAAGAGGACAGCGGGGGCCAGGACCGCGGCGGCGACGACTGCGGACACCCGGGGCAGCTTCATCGAGAGCAAACCTGCTTCGTGTGAAGGGATCATGAACGACCCACAGCATAGATCCACTTTTACGATCGGCATACCGGATAAGTGCCGACCCTCGACCCGCCCCGACCTGCCCTGACCTGCCCCGATCTGTCCGACCTCCCCTTCCGGCCACCGGGCCGCACCGGCCCGCACCGCGCCCCCTGCCGGTCGGAGGCCGCCGCTAGGCTCTGGCGGATGAGCTTCCACCTGGTCGTCGGACACGGGCCCGCCGGGGCCGCCACCGCCCGCCTGCTGGCCGAACAGGGCCACGAGGTCCGGGTCGCCACCCGCACCGGGCGCCCCGCCGGGCCGGCCGTCCCCGGCGTCGAACACCTCGCCCTGGACGCGAGCGACCCCGCACAGCTGGCACCGGCCGCCCGCGGTGCCGCCGCCGTCCACGGCTGCGCCGCGCCGCCGCTGCCGCAGTGGGCGCGGCTGTGGCCGGCACTGACCGCCTCGCTGTGCGCGGCGGCCGAGGAGAGCGGCGCGGTGCTGGTCATGCTCGGCAACCTGTACGGGTACGGGCCGGTGGCCGGCCCGATGACGGAGGACCTGCCGCTCGCCGCGACCGGCCCCAAGGGGCGGGTACGGGCGGCGGCCTGGGAGCAGGCGCGGGCGCTGCACGAGGCCGGGCGGATCCGGGCGGTGGAGGTGCGGGCCTCGGACTTCTTCGGCCCCGGGGTCACCGACGGCGGCCACCTGGCGGCGCGGGTGATGCCCGGTCTGCTGAAGGGCCGCCCGGTCGCCGCCCTCGGCGACCCGGACACCGCGCACAGCTGGACCTACCTGCCGGACGTGGCCCGGGCGATGGCCGAGATCGCCGGCGAGGAGCGGGCCTGGGGCCGGGCGTGGCACGTGCCCACCGCCCCTCCCCTGCCGGTGCGCGCGATGGTCGACCGGCTGGCCGCCGAGGCCGGCGGCGGGCCGGTCGCGGTGCGCCGCCTGCCCGCGGCCGCACTGGCCGTGGCGGGGCTGTTCTCCCCGCTGCTGCGCGAACTGCGGGAGGTGCGCTACCAGTTCGACCGGCCGTTCGTGGTGGACAGCTCCGCGTACGAGGCCGCGTTCGCGGTGCGGGCCACGCCGCTGGAGGAGCAACTGCGGGCGACGGTCGCCTGGTGGCGCGAGCGCGCGCAGCCGTAGCACCGCACGGGCAACCGGCCTGCGCGGGAGTCACCGCGCTCGGCGGCTCCCCGGATCAGCGGCCCGCCGGGCCTCGGGAACGGCTCGAACGGGGCGTGCGGGGCGAACGGGGAGGCGAACTCGCCGTCCGCGGCGGCCCGTTCGTCGCGCCTGCGGCGAACACCTCCGGGTCGTCGCCGAACCCGCCCCGGCCCGCTCGGCCCACTCGGGGCACCCGGGGCACCCGGGGCACCCCGGTCACCGGGCCGTCCGACGGGGGTCCGGGGGTGACACCGCCCGCAGCGAGTAGAGGACCGGGAGGTAGAAGTCGCCGAACGGGAACCGGTAGATGCCGTCGGGTCCCTGGGGCAGGATGCGGCGTGCGTCGAACGCGGCCTCGGTGTGTTCGGCGAGCCGGTCCACGATCAGTCCCGCTCCGGCGGCCGCCGTCACGATCTCGCCCACCGAATGCGGGTACTGCACCACTTCCTGCGCGGCCATCGGCAGGTCCGGGTCGGCGTACGTACCCGTCACGGCCTCGCACCGGGGCTCCCCGCCGCCGTAGGGCCAGTCGGCCACGAACGGCTCGTAGCTCGCCAGGGTCTGGAACGCCGGATGCAGGTCGACCAGCACCAGCCTGCCACCGGGCCGCAGTGCCATCGCCGCACCGCGCATCCACGCGTCGAGGTCACCGATCCAGCACAGCACCCCGTAGGTGGCGATCACGAGGTCGAACCCGTCCGCCAGGCGGGACGGCAGGTTCTGCGTGTCCGCCTCGATGAAATCGGCCACCAGAGCTGCGCGCCCGGCCAGTTCACGCGCCCGGGCGATCGCCGCCGGCGAGAAGTCGACCCCGGTCACCCGGGCTCCCAGACGGGCCCAGCTCAGGGTGTCCATGCCGAAGTGGCACTGCAGATGCAGCACGTCCCGACCGGCCACCTCACCGGCCAGCTCCCGTTCGATCCCGTGGAGCGTCTGCCGCCCGGCCAGGAACGAATCCACGTCGTAGAACGCGTCGTCGGGGGTCGTCCCGTGCGCCACGGCCCGGGCGTCCCAGAGGGCGCGGTTCGCGGCGAGCCCGTCGTCGGGCGACTTTCCGTTCATGTCCGCAGTCTGACAGGGCCCTTCCACGGATCACCGCTCGGGCGGCGCGGCGGCGCAGCGGCGGGGCGCGCCCGGGCCGGGACCGGGACCGGGACCGGGACCGGGACCGGGACCGTTCGAGTTCGGCCGGTGGAACCACCCGTGAGAGCATCGGCCGGTGCGCAGACTGACGGTACTGGGGACGTGCGGCGCCTGGCCCGAGGCCGGGCGGAGCGCCAGCGGGTTCCTGCTGGAGTACGACGGGTTCCGGCTGGTGCTGGACCTCGGCTACGCGACGTTCCCGCGGTTGTTGGAGCACTGTGCCGCCGGGCACGTCGACGCCGTGGTGATCACTCATGAGCACCCCGACCATTGCGCCGACCTCAGTCCCCTGTGCCGCGCACGCTACTTCGCGCAGGAGCGGGGCGCCCGCCTGCCCCTGTACTGCACCCCCGGGGTGATCGGCCGGGTGCAGGCGATGGAACCGACCGAGGACCTGCTCGACGTCTTCGACGTGCACGCGCTTCCTTCGAGCCACCGGGTGGGACCGTTCCGGCTCGATGCCGCGCTGCTGCCGCATCACGTCCCGCACGCAGGGGTGCGGTTGACCGCGCCGGGTCTGACCCTCGCCTACAGCGGCGACGCGGGAGCGGACCCCGCCCTGGCCCGGCTGGCCGCGGGAGCGGATCTGTTCATCGCCGGAGCCACCCTGCAGGGCCCGTCCGCCGACGGCGGCGACCCCCACCTGATGAGCGCCGCGGAGGCCGGGACGTGGGCGACCCGTTCCGGGGCCGAGCGCCTGCTCCTCACCCACTTCTGGCCCGGCAGCGACCGCACGCGTTCGACCGCCGAGGCCCGGAGCCGGTTCTCGGGCGAGGTGATCGCGGCCGAGGAGGGCATGGTGCTCCCATTGTAGCCAGTGCTCTGACCGAGAACGTTCACCGGGTTGGCGGCGGTGGGACCGGAACCGATTGGATGAGACGGACATCCAACGGGTTGGGGGCGTGGTGGCGGAGCCGGTCAAGGTCAGGAGGCTGACCGACCAGGCGGGCCAGCAGTTACAACGGATCGTGCGCCGGGGCAGCTGCGGCAGTTCACGCTCGCCGACTCGAACCATCCGAACCGCACGGTCCGGACCCGCGCTCTGCACGCCTACCTGCGCTGGCGCAACGCGAACGCCCGCCACCCCGAAGACCTAGACCGGCACGCGGACGAAACCCTCGGTCCAGTGGTCCTCATCGATGTCGTACTCTCCGATCTGGAAGCAGTCCGGCTCGTCGGCGAAGCCCGGTAGAAGACGCGCGCGGCGCATCCGCTCCTCGGCCACGGCCTCGGAGGAGTAGATGCCGAGCAGCTTGACGTCGTCGCCGTCCTGCTCGTCGATGAACACGTCCCCGTCGTCGAGGTGAATCGTCTCGTCGTTGGGCCCGGCTTCGTTCCGGTGGCTGATGTGCCAGAGGGGATAGACCTTCACGGGCGCAGGCTATCCCGGGCCCAACCGGCGCCCCCGCCGGGCGGCGTTGTCGCAGGTGGGGCCTAAGGTGCGGGGCATGAACGTTCCCGAGGTCATACCGATCCGCCACGAGCCCGACTACCGCACGGACACCATCGGGCGGTGCGAGGGCGGCCAGTTCTACGCGACCGTCGTCGCGGCGTTCCCCGAGGGCTGGAGCGGCGACGACTGGCAGGCCGTGAAGCGCTGGCACGCCGTGCTGCACCGGTTCGACGAGGCCGGCCACCACCTGGGCTCGCGCATCGAGTCCACCGGCACGACGGCGGACGGCGAGCGGCAGGCGGTCGACGCGGCCGCGCTGCTGCTGGAGCAGTGGCTGGACGCCCTGCCGGGGCGGCACTACCAGGACATCGCCATCGCCCCCTTCGAGGTCCGCTTCGAGGGCGCCCTGTTCGGCCTGGTCCTGGAGGTGGACGAGGACGAGGAGGACGAGGAGGACCGCGTGCACCTGGAGCTCTACCCGGACGGCCTGGGCTTCTTCGCCCCGTGGGACGGCTGCTACGACACCTGAGCGGCGGCGGCCCGCGCGGCCCGTTCCTCGCTAGGCTCGGCGGTGCCGGGGGCCGCGAGGTCCCGGGGTCTCCTGCGGGAAGGCGGGTGCGCGCATGCTCGGGTACGACGCGGACGGGTTCGTGCGGGACGGGGTGCCGCACCGGGTGGTGGCCGGGGCGGTGCACTACTTCCGGGTGCACCCCGAGCTGTGGGAGGACCGGCTGCGGCGGGTGCGGGCGCTGGGCGTGAACACCGTGGACACCTACGTCCCGTGGAACTTCCACGAACTGCCCGACGGCACGGTGGACTTCACCGGCTGGCGGGACGTGGCGCGCTTCGTGCGCCTGGCCGCCGGCCTGGGGCTGGACGTGATCCTGCGCCCGGGCCCGTACATCTGTGCGGAGTGGGAGTTCGGCGGGCTGCCGGCCCGGCTGCTGGCGGTGGACGGGCTGCGGCTGCGCTGCGCGGACCCGGCGTACCTGGCCGAGGTGGACGGCTGGTTCGACGCGCTGGTGCCCGAGCTGCTTCCGCTGCTGGCGAGCCGGGGCGGGCCGGTGGTGGCGATGCAGGTGGAGAACGAGTACGGCAGCTACGGCGACGACGCCGCCTACCTCGCCCACCTGCGCGACGGCCTGCTGCGGCGCGGGGTGGACTGCCTGCTGTTCACCACCGACGGCGCCCACGACACCATGCAGCAGGGCGGCACGGTCCCGGGCCTCCTCGCCACCGCCACCTTCGGTTCGCGCGCCCCCGAGCGCCTCGCGGTGCTCCGCCGCCACCAGGGCGAGGGCCCGCTGACCGCCATGGAGTTCTGGATCGGCTGGTTCGACCAGTGGGGCCTGCCGCACCACGTCCGCGACCCGAAGGAGACCGCCGCCTCGCTGGACGAACTGCTGGCCACCGGCGCCTCCGTCAGCCTCTACATGGCGCACGGCGGCACCAGCTTCGGCCTGTGGTCCGGCGCCAACCACTCCGGCGCCCACCCGCTGGACGCCGGCTACGAGCCGACCGTCACCAGCTACGACTACGACGCGCCGATCGGCGAGGCCGGCGAGCTGACCGAGAAGTTCCACGCCCTGCGCGAGGTCATCGGCCGCCACCTGCCCCTGCCGGACGGCGAACTGCCCGACCCCCCGCCCCGGGTGGCGCCGCAGCGCCTGGAGCGGGCCGACGGGCGGGCGTCCCTGGCGCAGGCCCTGGACGCGCTGTCGAAGCCGCGGCGCCACGCGGCGCCGCTGCCGATGGAGCGGCTCGGACAGGACCGCGGCCTGATCCACTACCGCACCCGCGTACCGGGCCCGCGCCCCGAACTGCCGCTGCGCATCGACGGGTTGGCCGACCGGGCGCAGGTGTTCGCGGACGGGCGCCCGCTCGGGGTGCTGGAGCGCAACTCCCCCGGCGCGACCCTGCCGCTGGCCACCGGGCCCGACGGGGTGGTGCTGGACATCCTGGTCGAGGCGCTGGGGCGGGTGAACTACGGCCCGCAGATGGACGACCGCAAGGGCATCACCCGCGGCGTCTCGCACGGCCACCAGCGGCTCTTCGACTGGCAGATCCGGCCGCTGCCGCTGACCGATCTGTCCGCACTGCGCTTCACGGAGAACGTCGAGGCGGGCGACGGCGAGGCGGACGACATCGAGGCCCGCGACGGCGAGCCGGGCGACGGCGAGCCGGCCTTCCACCGCTTCACCGCCGAACTCCCATCCCCCGCCGACGCGTTCCTCGCCCTGCCCGACTGGGGCCGCGGGCTGCTGTGGCTCAACGGCTTCCTGCTCGGCCGCCACTGCGCCGCCGGCCCCCAGCGCACCCTCTACGCCCCCGCCCCGCTGTGGCGGCCCGGCGCCAACGAACTGGTCGTCCTGGAACTCGAACGCCACGGCACGGCACTGGAGTTGCGCGCCCGACCGGACCTCGGCCCGGTCACGGCCGCGCCCAGCTCCGAGTACTGACCGGCCGGGTAAGCCCCCCGCGCACAGGAATCCCCCGGCCTCTCTCCGGCACCACCGGCCGCGGGGGTCAGGCGTCGAAGCGATGGGCGAACGGGCGCCCGGGGCACGCGCGACACTCGAACAGGTACACACCGCCCAGGTCTCCGAGACTCAGGTCCGTTCCCTCCCACCGGACGTCGCGGTCCTCGACCGGAGTCCACGCCTGCCTGCAGTCGTGCTCCTCGGTGCTCCTCACGGTCAGCAGATGGTCCATCGTCGTCCGGCAGGCCGGGCACACCGGCCACTGCGGGTACTGGCTCCAGCCGGGGAACCCACCCAGCTTGACGCCCGGCGCGGTGGACAGGTGGAACTGGTAGTCCCAGCCCGTCCCTCTCTCCACCTGCTCGAAGCGGTCCTCCAGGGCGTCCCAGATCTCGTACGGCAGGTCCCAACTCGGGTACTCCGTCACCCGCTCCGGATGGACGACGCACGGCCGCGGCACCTGCCCGTACGCGGCGTCCGCCGGCACCGGCGGCGCGGGCCGCACCTCCCCGACCTCCCGCACGGACCGCCAGCAGACCTGCGGCACGACCCACTGGCCGTCGTGGCGCAGCGGGCACCAGAGCACCTGGAGCAGGTCCCGTTCCTCCGGGAAGGGCACGAGGTCCAGCACGTCCCGGCGGTGGATCTGGACGACCGCGACCATCGGCGACCCGGGGTGCTCCGGGCACTCCGGCCACGGCTCCGACGCCGGCCAGAGCAGCGGGCCGCCCACCGAGCTGTCGCGGCACGTCGGCTCGCCCCGACGTGGATGCAGCCTCACGGCCTCCCGGCGGAACGGGGCCACCTCGGGAAACAGCTCTTCGACGTTCAGGGGGCGCGGCGGGGTTCTACGGGTCACGCGTGGACGGTACCGGGGAGCACGGCCCGGGCGCACCGGAGATTCGCCCCGGCGGCCGACGCGGGAAGTCGGGCCTGCCGGATTCCCGCGCCGCTCAGGGCCCGATCAGGCGCAGCGAGGCCCACAGGGCCAGGACGGCGGCGGTGAGGGTGGCGGGGACGGCGAGCAGGCCCAGGCGGGTGAACTCGCGCAGTTCCACCGGTACTCCGCGGTCGCGGACGATGCCGCGCCACAGCAGGGTGGCCAGCGAGCCGGCGTAGCTGAGGTTGGGGCCGATGTTCACCCCGAGCAGGACCGCGAGGACGGCGCCGGGCCCGGCCGGGGCGGCCAGCGGCACCAGGGCGAGGGTGGCGGGCAGGTTGTTGATGACGTTGGCGAGGCCGGCGGCCAGGGCGGCGGTGGCGAGCAGGGCGGGCAGGGCGGTGCCGTCGGGGACGAGGTGGGCCAGGCCGGCGGCCAGGCCGTTGTCGACGACCGCGCGCACCACGATGCCCAGGGCGAGGACGAACGCCAGGAACGGCAGGGCGGCCGAGCGCACCACCGTCGCGGGGGTGGCGTGGCCGCGGGCCAGGGCGCGCGCGGCCAGGACGGTGGCGCCGGCGGCCGCCGCCCAGGCCGGGTCGATGTCGAGTGCGGAGGCGAGGACGAACCCGGCGAGCGTGCAGCCGACGGTGGCCAGGGCGAACAGCGGCATGGCGGGGGCCGGTCCGGTCTCGGGCGCCGCGGTGGGGGCGGCGTCCAGGTCGGCGGCGAAGAAGCGGCGCAGCACCAGGTACTCGACGCCGACCGCCGCCAGCCACGGCAGTGTCATCAGGGCGGCGAAGCGGCCGAAGCTCAGGCCGCTGGCGGTGAAGGCGAGCAGGTTGGTCAGGTTGGAGACCGGCAGCAGCAGCGAGGCCGTGTTCGACAGGTGGGCGCAGGCGTACAGGTGCGGCCCGGGCCGGGTGCCCAGGCGGGAGGTGGTGGCGAGGACGACGGGGGTGAGGAGTACGACGGTGGCGTCCAGGCTGAGCACCGCGGTGACCAGCGAGGCGACGGTGAACACCTGGACCAGCAGTCGGCGCGGGCGGCCGGCGGCGCTGCGTGCCATCCAGGCCCCGCAGGCGCGGAACAGCCCCTCGTCGTCGCAGAGTTTGGCCAGGACCAGGACGGCGGCCAGGAAGCCGATCACCGGTCCGAGGCGGGCGGCCTCGGCCGTGGCGTGCTCCAGCGGGACGGCGCCGGTCGCCACCAGCAGGGCGGCGGCCGGCACCGCGGCGGCGGCCTCCGGCCAGCCCCAGGGGCGGGCGACGGCGCAGACCAGGACGAGTATCAGCAGGCCTGCGGACAGGGCTTCGGCGCAGGCGGTGTTCAGGGGGTGCTCCTCGGGGGCCGGGACGGGTGTCCGTGCGGTGGGCGGTGCTCGGGCCCGGTTCGCGGCCCGGCGCAGCATGCCACACGGGTGGCCTGCGGGCGCCGGGCGGGTCGGCGCGCCCGGGTCGGCCCGCCCGGGTCCGTCGTGCCCAAGCGACCCCTGCGCCCGTCCCCCGGCCCCCGGCCCCCGGCCCCCGGATCAGGTCAGGTCAGGTCAGGTCAGGTCAGTCCCACCAGAAGGACCACTGGTGGGCGCCGACCAGTCCCTCGGCGTACGCGGTGAGGCTGCCGGAGCCCTGGAAGACCAGGTCGGGGCAGAAGGCGGTGTGCTCGGCGGCCAGCGGGAGCGCCTCGGCGAGCGTGGCGGGCGGCACGGGGACGCTCAGCTCCAGGGTGTCGAAGCCGACTTCGACGACCTGGGCGCCGAAGCGGCGTTCCCAGTCGGCGAGCACGGTGGCGATCCTGGCGATGTCGTCGTGGTTCGTGGGGCCGCTCCAGCCGCACACCGCGAGGGCCTGGGCGCCGCTGTCGGCCCGCACCAGGCCGAGGCGGGCGTCCTTGACGGACCGCAGCACCTCGGCCAGTTCCCGGGCCTCGGTGCCGGCGGCGCCGTCGGGGACGGTGGTGGCGGGGGCGGGGCCGGGCCAGGTGCGGCCGTAGGGGGCGAGGGTTTCGTCCAGGATCCCGGCGTCCTCGCTCACCTCCCCGTCCTCGTCCCCGTCGACCTGCTTCCACCAGGTGGCCAGCAGGGCGGCCGGGTCGTAGAGGTCGGGTACGGCGGCGTCGACCGGGTACAGCTCGCCGGACAGCCAGGGCCGGTAGTCGGGGCCGGCGGGGTCCAGCGGGGTGAGCAGCAGCGGCCACAGCCCGGTCTGCGGGTGGGCGCGGTGCAGCTGGCGCCAGAGCCCGGCGGGGGCGGGGGCGTCGCTGATCCACAGCAGCGGCTCGGGCCCGTCGTCCGCGGTGACCGTACGGCCGGGCGGCAGGTCGACGGACAGATCGACGGGCAGGGCGGCGAGGGCGGCGACGAGGTCCAGGTGCTCGGTCATGCGGCTCACCGTAGGGGCGGGCACCGACAACGGGCGGGGGCGCGAGAAGTCGGCCCCGCCGACTTCTCGCGCGGCGCCCCCGGCCGGCGCCCCCGCCCGCAACGCCTCAGGACCAGGGCAGCCCCGCCCGCGTACGCCAGTACGCCCCGGCCGGCTCGGCCATGGCGCCGAGGGCGGCGAGGTCCTCGGGGGTCGGGCGGAGGCCGGTGGCGGCGAGGTTGGAGGCGAGCTGGTCGGGGGTGGCGGCGCCGGAGAGGACGATGTCGGCCCAGGGCTGGGCGGTGGCCGCGGCGAGGGCGAGGGCGTCGGGGGTGGCGGCGGTGCGGTCGGCGAGGGTGCGCAGCGGGGCGGTGTCGGGGCCGGTGGCGTTGCGGCCGGCGAGGCGGCCGTTGGCCATGCCCTCCTTGACGACGACGAGCCATCCGGCCGCGTGGGCTTCGGCGAGGGCGGGGGCGGCGGAGGTCTCCAGCAGGTTCCAGGTGGCCTGGACGGCGGTGAACAGCGGTCGGCCGTCCGTGGTGACGGCGAGGGCGCGGCGGATGGTGTCGGCCTGGGCGGGGCCGCTGGTGGACAGGCCCACCCGGACGCCTTCGGCGGCGAGGCCGGCGAGGCGCCGGTGCAGGGCGGGGTCGGTGAGGGCGGGGCTGTCGGGGGTGACGGAGTGGACGAGGTAGACGTCGAGGTGGTCGCCGAGCAGGGTGCGGGTCTCGTGGATCTGGCGGTCGTAGACGGCGGTGGAGTGCTCCTTGACCTCGTGCGCGGCGACTCCGTCGGTCTGCCAGTCGGCGGTGTAGGTGTAGCCCCATTTGCTGCCGACCGTCACCTCGGCCGCGGCCTCGGGGTGTTCGGCGAGCCACTGGCCGAGGAACTCCTCGGCGCGGCCGTAGGAGCGGGCGGTGTCGAGGTAGCGCACGCCGGCGGCGTACGCGGCGTCGAGCAGGGTGTGGGTGCGTTCGCGCAGGGCGTCGACGGTGCGTTCGGCGGGCAGGTCGGCGTCGCGCCCGAGGTTGATGTAGCCGGGCCGGCCGACGGCCGCCGTGCCCAGGCCGAGGCGCGCGGGGTGCGGGCGCGCGGCGGCGGGGGCTGGGATCGCGGTGGCGGCGGGGTCGGTCGGCATGGCGGGCTCTCCTCGGGCGCGACGGTTCTCACCTGGGACTTTAGCCGCGCGGTGGGGTCGGGGCGTCAGCCGGCGGCGAGGGTGCCGCTGATCCAGGGGGCGTAGGCGGGCACGTCGGTGTACAGGCCGGGGCCGCCCGCGCAGGGCACGCCGGGGGCGCCGGGGCCGGAGGTGGTGCCGACGAGTTCCCAGCGGCCGCCGCGGCCGCGCTGGATCTGGGGGCCGCCGGAGTCTCCGAAGCAGGCCATGGCCCGGGGCACCTGGCTGAGCGTGCACAGGCGGGTGGGGTCGGCCCAGCCGGGGGCGCAGTCGGTGGTGGCGCCGATGCGGGTGGGCAGTTCCTGGAGGCGGTCGGGGAAGACCATCCGCTGGTAGTCGGTGGTGTCGACGACGGTGCCGAAGCCGAGCAGCCGGGTGGGGGTGCCGGGGCTGCCGGGGTGTTCGGCGACGCGGACGGGCTGCTGGGGGGCGGGGCGGTCCAGGCGGACCAGGGCCAGGTCGTTCCGGTTGGGGCGGGTGGCGCCGTCGCCGAACTCGAAGCCGGGGTGGACGACGACGCGGTCGACCTTGCGCACGGTGCCGCCGCTGTCGCGGTGGGCGCTGCCGATGCGCACGGTGCCCTTGAGGGTGACGCCGGTGTCCTCGGTGCCGACCACGCAGTGGGCGGCGGTCAGCACCCACTGGCGGTCGATCAGGGTGGCGCCGCAGGCTCCGTCGGCCAGTTGCTCGGCGCTCAGCGGGAGGGTGGCCATGAAGGGGTAGCGCTCGGTGGAGTCGCGGCCGTTGACGATGGCCGAGGCGCTCGTGCTCATGGCGGTGGCGCCGAGCGCGGCGGCCAGGGCGGTGACGGCGGCGGCCCGGGCGGTGATGCGGGCGGTGGTACGGAAGGGCACGGGTGACGGCCTTTCGGTTCGGCTGGTGCTGACGGCTCCAGCCAACCCGGCGCCGGCCCGCCGGAACACCCGGCCAGCGGGCCACCTTGACCTGGGGGTATCCCCCGCTCGCGCCGTCGGGCTACCAGGCGGGCCGCCCGCTCTCCCGCGGCGACACCGACGGCGCCGCGGGGGCGGTGCCGCGCTCAGGGGCGGTGCGTTCGCATTCGCGTTCGCGCTCGGGCCCGGTCGCGGGCCCGACCTCGGGCCAGCCCGAGGAGGAGGTGCGGACGGCCTGGACGGGCGCGGCGATCGGCGCCTCCAGCGGACGGGCGGCGCGCACCGGCGCGGCGGTCCGGGTGACGGCCTGGGTGACGGCCTGGGTGACGGCCGGGGTGACGGCCTGGTCCAGGCGCAGCACGAAGTTGACGTAGTCGAGCGGCTTGCCCGGCCAGTGGCAGTCGTTGCTGGTGAGCAACTGGCTGCGCAGGCCGCCGTGTTCGGTGACCGGTCCGGGGGTGGTGCGCAGGTTGGGCTGCCAGCTGCGGCCCCACAGGTGGTGTTCCAGGGACAGCGTCCAGCTCTCCTCGTCCACCTCGATGGTGGCGCCGACCCGCCCGGGCAGCACCCGCAGCCCGTACGCGCCGCGCACGACGGCCCGCTGGTCGAAGTCGGCGCTCCTGCCGACGACGGTGATCCGCCATGCTCCGTGGAACCTGAGCACGCCTGCCTCCTGACGCCGCGGCGCCCGCTCCGGCAGAGGGCGCCCCTTCCACGTCTACGGCCCCGACCCGGCCCCCGGCTCAACGGCGGGGCGGGCGGGGCCCCGGCCCGTGACGGCCGCCGCGATCCGTCGGGCGGCCTGGGCGGGCGTGAGGTGGGTGGTGTCGAGGACCTCGGCCTCGGCGTGCAGCCAGGTGCGGGCCGCCTCGGCGTAGGGTTCGAGGTGCCTGAGGCGGAAGGAGGAGGGGCCGAGGACGGTGTCCCCCTCGATCCGTCCGCGGAGGGTCTCCTGGTCGGCGTGGAGGACGAAGTGCCGTACCGGGATGGCGTGTCGGGCGAGGCCCGCACTGATCTCCCGCCAGTACCGCTCGACCAGGACGGTCATGGGCATCACCAGGGTGCCGCCGGTGTAGTCGAGTACCCGGTGGGCGGTCTCGACCACGAGCTGCCGCCACGGCGGCCAGTGCTGGAAGTTGTCCGTCCGGGGCAGCCCCGGCGTGATGTCCATGAGGGTCTCGCCGACCTTCTCGGCGTCGAACACCCGCGCATCCGGAATCAGTGGCTGCACGAGTGCGCCGGTCGTCGTCTTGCCCGCGCCGTGGGTGCCGTTGAGCCATACGATCACGGCTCGATGTTAGTCCCGCTCGGGGCCCTGGGGGCGCGGGGCGCCCGCCACGCGGCGCTCGCCGCCGTTGCGCTCCTGCCAGAGGCGGTACACCCCGACGGCGTTCTCGCGCGGCTCGTGGCGCATCGGCAGCCTGCGCTCCTGCCACGGCTTGGCGAACTCGTCGTAGAAGGTGCCCAGTTCGAAGTACTTGCGGTCGTCGACGTAGTGGGGCTCGTAGGCGTCGCGGGTGGTGAGGAAGACGACCTCGTCGGGCGAGCAGTAGTAGAGCGAGCCCAGACACATCGGGCAGGGGTGGGCGAGCACGTAGACGGTGGTGCCGGTCAGGTGCTCGGTGCCGAGCCTGGTGCAGGCCTCGCGGATGGCGAGGATCTCCGCGTGGGCGGTGGGGTCGCCGGTCTGGGCGACCCTGTTGGGGCTCTCCGCGAGGATCTCGCCGTCCTTGACGATGACGGTCGCGAACGGGCGGCCGCCCTCGGTGACGTTCTGGCGGGCGATGTCGATGGTGCGCTGGACGAAGTCCATCAGGGCCTCCGGGGCGGGAGCGGGGGAAGGGGCCGGGGGAAGGGGCGGGGGGAAGGGGCGGACCGGGGTGGGGTCCCGGCCCGCCCCCCGATCGGCGGGGGCTTGGCCGCAAGGGCCGGTCAGAAAGGCTTGGTCGGCAGGTACTTGCCGTCCAGGGTGATGATCGCGCGCTCGCCGCCCTCGGGGTCGGCGACCTTCCGCACGTCGAGCCTGAAGTTGATCGCGGAGATGATGCCGTCGCCGAACTCCTCGTGCACCAGGGCCTTGAGGGTCGTGCCGTAGACCTGGAGCATCTCGTAGAAGCGGTACATGGTCGGGTCGGTGGGGACGCGGTTGGGCATCGAGCCGCGGAGCGGGACGGTCTGCAGCAGCAGCGCCGCGTCCTCGTCCAGGCCGAGCAGTTCGGCCACGGCCTTCGCGGACTCCTCCGGCAGCGGGTGCTGGCCGAGGACGGCGGCGGTGGTGAAGGCCACCGACAGGCCGGAGGCCTCGGCGATCCGCTTCCAGGAGAGGTTCTTGCGGATCTTGGCCTCGACGGCGGCGTCGGCCAGCGCCTCGCGGGCGCTCTGGTTGAACTGGGCGTGCACCATGGCGGTTGTCCTTCTCTTGCGAGGGGTCCGCGTCATCCCGGGACGGGGGCGACGCGAGGGGGTACGGGGGGTGGGGGGATCAGGCGGCGAGCGCGGGGGCGCCGGCGGTGAGGACCTCGACGCGGCCGGTGGGGATGTCGTAGACCCAGCCGTGCAGGGCGACCCCGCCCCCGGCGAGGGCGCGGGCGACCGAGGGGTGGGTGGCCAGGTTCGCCAGCTGGGCGAGCACGTTCTGGCGGACCAGGGCGGGGACGTCGCCGTCGGCGGAGGTGCGGGCCACGGAGGCGTCGGCGTGGCGCAGCCAGGTGGCGACCGCGGGGGCGCCGCTGAGGTCGTGGCCCTCGGCGAGGGCGGTCATCGCGCCGCAGGCGGAGTGGCCGCAGACGACGATGTCCCGCACGCCGAGTGCCGCGACGGCGTACTCGATGCTGGCCGCGACGCCGTCGGCCTCGGGTGTGTGGGCGGGCACCAGGTTGCCGGCGGTGCGGATGACGAACAGGTCGCCCGGCTCGGTGCCGGTGATCAGCTCGGGGACGACGCGGGCGTCGGAGCAGCCGATGAACAGGGTGTCCGGGGTGTGGTGCGTGGCCAGGTGGGCGAAGAGCTCCGCCTTGGCCGGGAAGACGTCCCGCTGGAAACGGGCGACGCCGTCGGTGAGGTCCTGCACTGGTCACTCCCTTCGGGTGGTGGCCGGCCCCGGTGGGCCGGTGAGATCCACCATGCATGACCTGTGCCTATAGCGTCCAAGAGCTGTCGGGCATGGAAGCCATTGGTCGCATCTATAGTCTGTTCCATGGCCGCTCCCGAACTGCGTCACCTGCGCTATCTGCTCGCCGTCGCCGAACACGGCAACTTCACCCGCGCCGCCGAGGAGCTGCACATCTCCCAGCCCACGCTCTCCCAGCAGATCAGGCAGCTGGAGAAGACCCTGGGCGTGCAGCTGCTGGACCGCACCGGCCGCACCGTGCGGCTCACCGACGCCGGCGCCGTCTACACCGACCACGCCCGGCGCGCGCTGCGCGACCTGGCCGCCGCCGAACGCGCCGTCCACGACGTCCAGGACCTCTCCCGCGGCCACCTGCGCCTGGGCGTCACCCCCACCTTCACCGCCTACCTGGTCGGCCCGCTCACCGCCGAGCTCCACGCCCGCCACCCCGGCGTCGGCCTCACCCTGACGGAGACCACCCAGGACCGCATCGAGGCCGCGCTGCTCGCCGACGACCTGGACCTCGGCATCGCCTTCGCCGGCACCCACCCGCCCGGCATCGCCGCCACCGCGCTGTTCACCGAGACCCTCAGCCTCGTCACCGGCACCTCGCGCGCCCGGACACTGCCCGGCCCGCTACCGGTCCACGCCCTCAAGGACGAACAACTCGCCCTGCTCAGCGGCGACTTCGCCACCCGGGCGCACATCGACGGCTACTTCGCCCGCCACCGGGCCGCCCCGCGGATCACGGTCGAGGCCAACTCCGTCCAGGCCCTCACCGAGATCGTCCGGCGCACCGGCCTGGCCACCGTCCTGCCCGACGCCCTCGCCCACGACCACCCCCACCTCGCCCCCGTCCCCCTCGACCCTCCCCTGCCCACCCGCACCGTCACCCTCCTGCACCGCGAGGGCGCCTACCGCAGCGCCGCCGCCCGCGCCTTCACCCGCCTCACCCGCGACCTCGTGCACGCCCGCGGCTACCCGCCGGCCCCGTGACCCGCACGGCGCCCCGGCCCCTGACGGGCTCTCGGCAAGCGGCGGCCGGGACCGGCCCGGTCAGCGGCGGGCGGCGGCCAGGGAGCGGAGCTGGACGTGGACGGCGGCGGGTTCGGTGCCGGTGAGGGCGGCGATCTCGGCGGCGGACAGGTCGAGGACCAGGTGCAGCAGCAGGACGTCCTGCTGGGCGGCGGTGAGGTGGGCGACCGGGCCCAGCGGCCGGGGGCCGGCCAGGGTGCAGACCCGGCGGCGCACCGCCTGCCAGGCGCAGGCGGCCGGGCTGGCGGTGGACAGGGCGTCGAGCCAGTGGCCGCCGAGCTCCTCGAAGGCGGCGCGGACGGCCAGGGGCGCGTCGGCGGGCGGCAGGAGCAGTTCGGCGTAGTCGAGGTAGTGGCGCAGGTGCAGGTCGTGCAGCGCCCACAGGCCCAGGGCGGGCCCGGGGGCTGCCGAACGGCGTCGTGGTGTCGGCATGGTGGTGTCCCGAGGTGGCGCGGGTGGGTGCTGGTCCGCGGCGGGTGCCCGGTCCGCGGCCGGGGCG
>NZ_JBHXTL010000160.1:0-19126 GCF_042677365.1 Kitasatospora sp. NPDC127116 | reverse complement strand
CCCCGCCGCACCCGCCGCGGCCGCGCCACCGTCCCGGCCCGCGTCCTCGCCGCCCACCGGCCCCGCCGCGACGGCCACCCGTACGACACCCACGTCCTGCCCTGCCGTCCCAGCGCCCCGACGCTGCGCCCGGTCGACCTGGACACCCTTCCCGACCTCACCGCCGAATCCGGCCGCGGCCTCTTCCTCATCCACGCGCTCACCGACCACGTCCAGCTGCGCAACCATCCGCTGCGCGGGGCGATCGTCAGCTTCGACAAGATCCTGAAGTGGCAGGACGGGGCGCTGCTGCGCGCGGCGTCGTAGGACAAGTGGCGGCCGGCGGCCGGCGGCCGGAAACGACGAGGGGCGCGGGCTGTGGGCCCGCGCCCCTCGGGGTCGACCGGGGAGGGGTCAGCTCCGGGTGGCCGACTTGCGGCGGCGCAGGGCGACCAGGGTGCCGGCGCCGACGGCCAGGACGGCCGCGCCGCCGAGGGCGATCGGCAGGGTGCTGGAGCTGGAGCCGGTCTCGGCCAGGTGCGGGCCGCCGGAGGGCGAGGGGGAGGCGGTGGCGGCCGGGGCCTTGGTGGCCGGGGCGGTGGTGGCCGTCGTGGCACCGGTCTCGCCCACGTTGAACTCGCCCAGGTAGTCGTCGAGGAACTGGGTGCACGCCTGCGGCTTGTTGTTGGCCGGAGTCGGGACCTTGTCGTTGTCGAAGGCGTCCGAGCCGGCTTCGTAGTTCGCGCCGTAGTGACCGACCGGGGCCTTGGCGGTGGCGGCGATCCGGACCTTGTAGGTGATCTTCTCGCCCTTGGCCAGCTTGAAATCGGGCGCCAGGAGGGCCCGGTCGTCGAGCTTGGCGGGCTTCCAGCCGGACCCGGTGTCCAGCTGGACGTCGAAGAACTCGGTGCTCCACTGGACCGGACGGTCCCCGAACTCATCGGTCACGTAGAGGGAGTTGTGGACGACGGGGAGGTCGACGCCGCTCTTGTTCTCCCAGGTCATGGTCATCTCGGCGGCCTGGCCGCCCTTGACCAGGGTGGTGCCGTACAGGCCGGTGCCGGTGACCTTGAGCAGGTTGCTCTGGTAGACGCCCCCGTGGCAGCGGTTGTCGACGGTCGGCGTCGGCACCGGCCGGGTCGGCAGGTTCGTCGGCTTGGCGGTGGCCGTCGGGGCCGGGCTGCCGGGGGTGGTGGCGCCGGCGCTCGGCGGGGTGGAGGCCGACGGCGTGGCCGTGGCGCCGGCGCTCGGAGAGGCGGTGATGCCCACGGCACCGGCGGTGGCGGCGCCGGCGGTGGCGCCGAGCGAGAGTGCCACCAGCGTGGACGCGGCCAGGAGTCGGGAATTGCGCATGGTGGAGGTCCCCCATTTTTGGATGAAATTTGGCTGAAATCAGGCGAATTGAGGCCATGGTCGAGCCGTTGGCACTGGTCGCGACCGCGCACCCTACCGTGCTGCCGTGGCCGGATTTCGACCAGGGGACGTTCTGCCGTTCTCCGGTTGCCGGGCGCGCGCGGCGGTCGGACGATGGGGGGCATGATGCACCAGATGCGAGCCGAGTACGGCGCCGGCGGCGAGGCCGGCGGGGTGCGGCTGTGGCACGTGGTCCGGGGTGAGGAGAGCGTGGCGATGTGCGGCCGCGAGCTCGATCCGCAGGCGCGGGTGCGGTCGGCGGTGGACTGGGGGAAGACCCCGGAGCTGTGCTGCCACACCTGTGGGGCGTACTTCCTGCGCGAGGCGCCGTACCTGGCGGCCGAGCACCCGTAGACGGCGCTACCGTGCTCGGCATGGAGGAACCCCTCGTCCGGCCGCGGCCGTTGACCGACGAGGCCGCCGGGCTGCGCGCCGGTGTGCCGGAACTTTCCGAGTACGTCGACCGGTTGTGCGCGCTGGTCGAGCGGGTGGACCCGCTGATCCACGCGTTCGTGCCGGAGCCCGGCCGGCACGAGCGGCTGCGGGCGCAGGCACGGGAGCTGGCCGCGCGGTACCCGGAGCCGGACAGGCGGCCGCCGCTGTACGGGGTGGCGGTGGGCGTCAAGGACATCGTGCGCGTGGACGGGCTGCCCACGCACGGCGGTTCGGCGCTGCCGCCCGGGGTGCTGGCCGGACCGCAGGCCGTGGTGGTGGACCGGCTGCGGGCGGCGGGGGCGCTGGTCGCGGGCAAGACGGTGACCGCCGAGTTCGCCGCGAGCGCCCCGGGTCCGACCCGCAATCCGCACCGCCCGGGGCACACCCCGGGCGGTTCCAGCAGCGGTTCGGCGGCGGCGGTCGCGGCCGGGCTGGTGCCGCTGGCGATCGGCACCCAGACGGTCGGCTCGGTGATCCGCCCGGCCGCGTACTGCGGGGTGGTGGGCTTCCGGCCGACGTACGGGCGGATCCCGATCGCGGGGGTGATCCCGAACGCGCCGAGTCTCGACACCCTGGGGACCTTCACCGCCGACCTGGCGGGCGCCGCCCTGGTGGCCCCGCTGCTCTGCGACGACTGGCGGCCGGAGCGCGGCGAGGCGCCCGGACCCGTGCTCGGGGTGCCGGACGGCACGTACCTGGAGTACGCCGAACCGGCCGCGCTGCGGGCCTTCGAGGAACAGCTGGCGCGGCTGGCGCGGGCCGGGTTCACGGTGCGCCGGGTCGAGCTGTTCCCCGACTTCGCCGGGATCACCCGGCGGCTGCAGACGGTCAACCGCTTCGAGCTGGCCCGCGGCCACGCCGACTGGTTCGCCCGCTTCGGCGGGCTCTACCGGCCGGAGACGGTGGCGGGCATCCGGGCCGGCCGGGCCGTCGCGGCCGAGGACCGGGAGGCCGCCCTGCGGTTCCGGGAGCGGCTGGTCGAACGGGTGGCCGCGGCGGGTGCGGCGGCCGGGGTGGACCTGTGGCTGGCGCCCTCGGCGACCGGCGGGGCGCCGGAGGGCCTGCACAGCACCGGGGACGCGGTGATGTCCCTGCCGTGGAGCTTCCTCGGGCGGCCCGCGCTGAGCCTGCCGGCCGGGCGGACCGCGGAGGGGCTGCCGCTGGGGCTCCAGGTGGTCGGCGCGGCGGGCGGCGACGAGCGGCTGCTGGCCCAGGCGGCCTTCATCGAAGGGGTGTTGGCGGGGCGTTAGGCGAGTGCCGGGTCGGCCGGGTCGGTGGCCCCGGCGCGCAGCAGGCGCAGCAGCAGGCGGCCGGCCCGCTCGTACGGGGCGTCCTCGTCGTGCAGCACGGCCTGGGAGTTGGCCGTCTCCAGGACCGCGATCAGGGCGAAGGCGAGGTCCCCGAGGTCGGTGTCGGGGCGCAGGCCACCGGTGGTCCGGGCGGCGTCGAGGGCCTCGACGACGGTGTCGGACCACTCCCGGGCGCAGCCGGCCAGGGCGTCCCGGACGGGGCTGGGGCGGGCGTCGAACTCGGCGGTGACCTCGTAGAAGAAGCAGCCGCCGGGGAAGACCCGGGCGCGGGAGTAGGCGAGCCAGCTCTCGCAGAGGGCGCGGGCCCGGGCGAGGCCGGGCGGGACGTCGGCGACCGGGGCGACGACGGCGTCGGCGAAGATCCGGCGGGCGGCCCGGACGGTGGCCAGCTGCAGTTCCTCCTTGGAGCCGAAGCCGGCGAAGACGCCGCTCTTGCTGAGCCCGAGGTCGGTGGCGAGGCGGCCGATGGAGAGCGCGTCCAGGCCCTCGACGGAGGCGATGGAGACGGCGCGGCGCAGCACCGCCCGGCGGGTCTCCTCGCCGCGCAGGACCCGTCCGTCGGTGGTCGGTCCGGCCATCGTCCGCCCCTGTTCTGCTCGTCGTGCGTGCCGCCCAGGGTAGTGCGTGGACCTCGGGGGCCTCGGAAAGCCGCTGAAAACTGCACGAACGGTCGTGCTAATATCTCGCCGCGAGCGAGGCGTGACAAGGAGCGCGGAGAGCAGGGAGATCCGATGGACCCGGTTCAGGCACTGATCCGTACGACCCTCAACCCCACGGCCCGGATCGCTCCCGGCCTGGCCGGGCGGGCCGCCTTCGAACTGTTCATGCACCCGGTGCGGCGCAGCCGGGTGCGCGACTCGGAGCGGGAGGTGCACGGGCGGGCGGTCACCGAGCGGCTCGCCGTGGGCGGCAAACCGGTGGTCGGCTACCGCTGGGGGAGCGGCGAGCGGCCGGTCCTGCTGCTGCACGGCTGGCGCTCCCGGGCCTCCCGGTTCGCCCCGTACGTGCCCCGGTTGCGGGCGCTCGGGCTGAGCGCCGTCGCCTTCGACGCGCCGGGCCACGGCGACTCCGGCGGCCGGACCACCAGCGTGCTGGAGTACCGCGAGCTCGCGCTGCGACTCCAGGAGCGGTACGGGCCGTTCGAGGCGGTGGTGGCGCACTCGCTCGGCGTCTGCGCGGCCTTCGGGGCGCTGGCCGACGGCCTGCGGGCCGGTCGGCTGGCGGCCGTCTCCGGGGTGTCCCGGGTCGGCTTCTTCCCGGCCGCGTTCTGTGCCGGGCTCGGGCTGAACGCCGAGGTCGAGCGGGCGCTGCGGGAGCGGATCGAGCGGGAGCTGTTCGGCGGGGACGCCGGGGGCTGGGAACGCTACGACGCGGCGCGCCGGGTCGAGGCGGTCGCCGGGCCGGTGCTGGTGGTGCACGACGAGGGCGACGGCATCGTCCCGCCGAGCGAGGCGCAGCGGCTGCGCGGGGCGTACGGGGAGCGGCTGGACCTGGTGGTCACTCAGGGGCTCGGCCACCGCAGGATCATCGCGGAGCCGACCGTCGTTGATCAGGTGATCGGATTCATCTCTGCCGGCCGGGAGGTCGCTGTCGTATGAGGATCGTCGAACTGCACGCACAGGCCATGGAGTTGGCCGTCCAGGTGGTGGACGGCCTGCGGCCGGACCAGCTCGACCTGCCCACCCCCTGCGCCGGGTGGACGCTGCGCAAGCTGCTGGAGCACTGCGTCGGCCAGCACCAGGGCTTCGCCGCGGCCGCCCGCGGTGCCGGGCCCGACCTCGCGCTGTTCGCGGACGCCCCGCTCGGCGCGGACCCGGCGGGCACCTTCCGCCGCACCGGCACCGACCTCGTCGAGGCCTTCCGGGCGGCGGCAGCCGAGGACCGGCCGCTCTGGCTGCCCGAGATCCGCGACGGCGGCCCGTTCCCGTTCACCCAGGCGGTGGGCTTCCACCTGCTGGACACCCTGGTGCACGGCTGGGACGTCGCCGCCGCGCTCGGCACCGCGGACGGGCTGGTCGCGGCGGTGGACGGCGACGACGCGCTGGCCGCCGCGCTGCTGACGGTGACCGAGGCGGTCCCGAACACCGAGGAACACCGGGCGCCCGGCCGGGCCTTCGGCCCGGGGCTCGAACCCGGCGGCGGCGACGGGCGGTTCGCCCGCGCCCTGGCGCTGCTCGGCCGCGATCCGGTCTGGAAGCCGTAGCGGCTCGGGGCGCGGGGCTGCAGGGCCTCCGGGCCTCCGGGCCTCCCAGGGTTTCCGGGACGCAGGGGATCCCGGAAACCCTAGGAGGCCCGGGTGGCGCCGGTGCCCCGGGCCCCGGAGCCCCGGGTCTCGGGGCCGCGCGGCTCGTCGGGGAAGCGCGGCCCGCCGATCAGGAAGAGCAGGGCGGCGGTCGGGAAGCCGAGCGAGGCGGCCAGCAACACGATGAACTGCCAGAACATCTTCCGCTCCTCGTCAGTCGCGGGCGGCCCGGACACCCGAAGGTGATCCCAAACCCGGCCCGCTCCGATTGGCCGAATCGTCCGGTCACTGTCCGACGGTATGGCCGAATCACCCCGGCTGCCACCGGGCGTCGCGCCCCGGCCCGCGCCACACCGGCGCACGGGTCTGGGCGCGGGCCACGCGCGGCGGCCACACTGTCGGGATGCAGCTACAGCTCGCAGGGGAAGCACGGCGGCCCGACCGCGAGAGCGAGGACTTCGTGGCGGCCTCGCCGGAGGCGCTGGTCCTGCTGGACGGCGCGAGCTCGCCGGCGGGTCTGGAGTCCGGGTGCCGGCACGGGACGGCCTGGTACGTGCGCCGGCTGGGCGTGCACCTGCTCGCCCGGCTCACCGACCGGGCGGACCGTTCGATCGCCGAGTGCCTGGCCGACGCCATCGTGGAGACGGCCGCGCTGCACGGCGGCCGCTGCGACCTCGCCCACCCCAACACCCCCGCCGCGATGGTCGTCGCGGCCCGGCGGCACGGCGAGGCGCTGGAGTACCTGGTGCTCGGCGACTCCCTGCTGGTGCTGGAGTTGAAGGACGGTCCGCCGAAGGTGATCGGGGACAACCAGCGCTTCCCCGGCGGGGAGGAGCTGCGCCACCAGGTCTGGGAGACCGTCCCCGGCTCGGCCGAGCGGGCCGCGCTGCACCTGGAGTACGCGATGGCCGTACGCGCCGCCCGCAACCGGGGCGCCGGCCCGTGGATCGCCGCCGCGAGCCCCCGGGCGGCCGAGCACGCCGAGACCGGCTTCGTCCGGCTGGACCGGCTGCACGCGCTGGCGGCCCTCACCGACGGTGCCTCGCGCTACACCGAGCGCTTCGGGCTGGGCAGTTGGGGCGACGTGCTGCGGCTGCTCGCCGAGTCGGGGCCGGGCGAGCTGATCGCCCAGGTCCGGGCGGTGGAGCGGGCGGACGCCGGCTGCGAGCGCTGGCCGCGCGGCAAGACGCACGACGACGCCTCGGCCCTCTACGCGCTGCTGTAGCGGAGCCGGCACCCGGACCGCGGGCGCGGGGCCGGGGTCGGGTTCGGGCGGCGCAGAGACGACAGAACGGCGGAACGACGGAACGACGGAACGGCCGCAGGCGACACCTGCGACCGTTCCGCCGTTCCGCCGTTCCGGCTCCGGGGTCCTCAGTGGCCGTCGGCGGGGATGGTGCCGAGCCGGCCGGCCTGGAAGTCCTCCATGGCCTGCTGGAGTTCGCGGTGGCTGTTCATGACGAACGGGCCGTAGTGGGCGACGGGCTCGCGGATCGGGAGGCCGCCGAGGAGGACGACCTCGAAGTTGTTGTCGCGGGAGTCCTGCTTCTCGTCGGCGCGCAGGGTGATGGAGTCGCCGTCGCCGAAGACGACGGCCTGGCCCCGGTGGAAGGGGCGGTGCTCGGTGCCGGCCGAGCCGTTGCCGGCGAGGCCGTAGGCGAGGGCGTTGAAGTCGGCGCGCCAGGGCAGGGTGATCTGGGCGCCGGGGCTGATCGAGGCGTGGATCATGGTGATCGGGGTGAAGGTGGTGCCCGGGCCCTGGTGGCCGTCCAGCTCACCGGCGATGACGCGCAGGAGCGCGCCGCCGTCCTCGGTGCTGAGCAGCTTGACGCTGCCGCCGCGGATGTCCTGGTACTTCGGGGTGATCATCTTGTCCGAGGCGGGCAGGTTGACCCAGAGCTGGAGACCGTGGAAGAGGCCGCCGGACTTCACCAGCGACTCCGGCGGGCTCTCGATGTGCAGCAGGCCGGAGCCGGCGGTCATCCACTGGGTGTCGCCGTCGGTGATGGTGCCGCCACCGCCGTGCGAGTCCCGGTGGATGAACGTTCCGTCAATGATGTACGTGACGGTCTCGAAGCCGCGGTGCGGGTGCCAGGGGGTTCCCTTGGGTTATGTCAGTTAGGGGAGTAGTACCATCGGTCTTCATGTCCGCACCAGCAGTGATCACCGGCATGGACGTCCATGCGGCCGTCTACGCGCGCCAGTCCGACGCGCGCGAGAACGCCAGTGAAGCCTCCACCACGACCCAGCGCGAACTGGGTACAGCGGAGGCCAAGCGCCGCGACGCCAAGTCGGTCGCCTACTACGAGGACCTCGGCATCTCGGCGTTCACCGGAGTCGAGCGGCCGCAGTTCGAGAAGCTGTTGCAGGACTGCCGGGCAGGCCGGATCAACCTGCTCATCGTCTACTACGTCAGCCGGCTCTCACGCCTTGACCCGCTCGACGCGATCCCGGTCGTCGTCGAGCTGCTGAACCTCGGTGTGACCATCGTCAGCGTCACCGAGGGGGAGTTCCGCAAGGGCAACCTCGTGGACCTGATCCACATGTTCATGCGCCTGGACCAGGCCCACAACGAGAGCAAGAACAAGAGCGTGGCCGTCCGGGGCGCCAAGGCCACGGCGCTCGGCCTGGGCGGGTACATCGGCGGCAAGGCGCCGTACGGCTTCGAGTTGAAGGCCGAGACCAGGCTCACGGCGGACGGCCGGCCGATCGTCATCCAGACCCTCGTGCACACCGAGAACGAGCCGGACGTCATTCGCGGCTGGTGGGCGACGATCAAGAAGCACAAGGATGCGCCGTACGACCCCAAGCGCCGCCGCCACCCCGGTTCGCTCGGCGGGATCGTCAACAGCATGAACAACGAGGTCCTCGTCCCGACACGCGGCGCCACCTACGGCAAGAAGACGAAGGACAGCGCGTGGGACACGAAGACCGTGAAGCGCATCCTCCGGGACCCCCGGATAGCCGGATTCGCGGCCGTGCCCGTGTACAAGGTCCGGGAAGACGGTAAGACCACGAGCCAGATAGAGACCTACCGCATCCTCCGAGACCCCGAGACGATGCTCCCGCTCCAGATCTACGAGCCGATCATCCCGCCGGATGCGTGGTACGAGTTGCAGGAGTGGCTCGACGGGCGAGGACGCGGAAAGGGGCTTTCGCGGGGCGAGTCCCTGCTGTCCGCCATGGCGGTCCTGTTCTGCGAGTGCGGAGCTGTGAAGACCTCGCACGCCGACGCCAAGCCGGTGAAGCGCGCCTATCGCTGCCGCCGCCGCAAGGTGCTTCCCGGTCAGCACGCAGGAGACTGCACTATCAGCCAGGCGGCGCTGGACGACCACGTGGCACGAAGCATCTTCGCTCTGCTGCGGGAGGTCGAGCATGATCACGAGGCTCTGGCGGTTCTCGCCGAGGCCACGCGCAGGTTCGGTGTTGCAAACGAGGCGCCCGAACGCTCCCGTGAGCGCGCGACCTTGGTTGCTGATCGCGCCGACGCCGTGAGGGCGCTGGAAGAGCTGTACGACGACCGAAAGGCGGGCGGCTTCCGAGGGGACATCGGCCGGCGGAGGTTCGTTGCGGAAGAGTCCGCGCTGCTGGGTCTCCTGGAGGCGGCCGAGGCGAGGATCGCAGTCCTGGAAGAATCCGCGACACCGGTGATCCCCATCGCCGAGTGGTTGCCCGAGGACCCAGCGGCCGACCCCATCGGCCCGGGTTCGTGGTGGCAGAGCGCGCCCCTCCCGGAGCGCCGGAAGTTCGTCAAGCTCTTCGTGGACCGGATCACCGTGTCCAAGTCCAAGGAACGCGGCGGACGAGGGCCGGTGCATGAGCGGGTGAAGATCGGCTTCGCCAAGCGGCAGGAAACGGCTGACGACGGCGGGCAGCGCGTGCTGTGACGGTTGCCAGGAGGTGAAGCAGGTCCCGGACAGCGATGTCCGGGACCTGCGCGACAACAGCGGGTCGATTCGCTCCCACTGCTCCCGGGGAGTCGATCTCGGGAGGAAGGCCGTGGGACGGAAGCGGTGCTGGTCAAGGCGGTGAGGGTGCACGACAGTACAGCCGACAGGAGGCTGCTGACCCAGGTGGCCGCCAGCCACCCCCGCGCATTCGTCGTGACTGGCGCCTGACAGATTGGCAGGTTTGCCTTGAGGTAGACCGGCAACGGCCTGACTCTGTCCCTGGCCGGGGGCCCCAGTCGGACCCAATACGATCCCTTTGATCGGATTGATGGACCAGAGGGGGAACCGCAGTGATCACACGGAAGCGGGCACGGGGCTGGAGCGCAATGGGGGCCGCCGCTCTCCTCACGATCGGTGTGGCCGGTTGTTCTTCCGTAAGCCGGTCCGGGACGTCTCCGGCGTCTTCCGCCGCCGGCGCCTCGGGCAGCGCCATGGCCAGCACGACGCCATCGTTCACCGAAGCGCAGGCCCAGCAGGTTTTCGAGCGGTACGTCCGGGAGAGGCAGGCGGCCACCGAGAAGGGCGATACCGAGGCGCTCGCCCGGGTGGAGGACGGGCAGCTGCTCAAGGAGAACCGAGCCGAGGCACAGCTGCACCAGGCCAACGGAACCAAGAACGATCCGATCCGGCCTGTCCGCCCCGTATACCTGATCCCGCAGACCGGCTCCGGAGAGCCGCAGAGCTTCGCCGTCCTGAGCAAGTCGGAGGGACGGGAAACGGACCGCAGTTCGACGCTGACCTTCTTCACGCGCGACCGGGCGGGCGGGGAGTGGAAGGCGGTCGTGGCCACGTGGGTGGTGACCGAGGCACCGCCGACGACGGCTCCGACCGACGCCCCCTCCTCGACACCGGCGCCGGGCCAACGCTCACTGCACCCGAAGGTAATGCCGGCCTTGGCCCGCGGAACGTCCGGGGGCGTGGAGCTGTCGCCGACAGCGGAGACGGACACCGGTGTGTGCGGGCGCTATGCCCAGTACCTGAGCTTCACCGTGCCGTCCGGGAAGCCGGAGAGCGCCGACTTCGAACGAGGTGACTTCACCAACGGCCTGGTGGACTACTTCAACGGATGGGACCAGAAGGTGCTCGAGCGCAGCCTCTCGTTCCGTTCGCTGACAAGCGCGCTGCCGACGTTCCGGCTGCAGGACGGCGGCTCCCTCGTCATCTGCACACTGGAGGGCACGTACCGGGACCGGGGCCGGACGCCGGCCAACTGGATCGAGCCGAGCGACGACACCGACGCGCTGCTGGGACGGGGTCGCAAGTGGTCCAGCATCGAGGAGATGTGGTCCGTGCCGGCCGTCGTGGAAGTGCCGCAAGGTGGCGGCCCCGCAACGGTGCTCTCCTCGGAGGCGTATGGAGCGACGAAGCTGTCGGTGACGGGTGTGGAGTGGAAGTAGTGGGACCAATCGAGGGGGCGCGGCCCCAGCGGCTGGGCACCCTCGCCAGCCCGCCGAGGTATCAGTCCCGGGAGTCCGCCTCGGGGTTAAGGCCCTCGTCGCAGGCGAGGTCGTCCGACCGCACCTGACCATGGCCACCCGGGTTACCACCAGGCGGACGAAGGCGCGTCCGGCACCCGGGGTTCTGTGGGCGGTGACCCCAGGTTGCCGGACGGCGCTCGATGTGGGGTGCAAATTTGGCAGGCGGGTCAGCCCCGGCGGGAACTTGTCAGGCCAGCCTTAGCTCCATGGTCCGATGACCTTCAACGTCGGCCTCCGGAAGGAGACTTCGATGCCACCGGCTACCGTGACCGTGACGAGTTCGAGCGCGAGTTCGCAGAACGCTTCGCCCGTGATGCCGGAGAGCTGGGCGCGGATCTCACCAGCTTCGTCGGCGAGCATCCGAGAGGGCGAACTGAACTCGAAGCGTCCGAGGCCGTAGTCCTCCGCCAGACGGAAGGTCACGGCGGTCTCAGGCTGGGGAGCCTGGAGCATCTTGGCCAGCGCGACCCGCTCCTCGGAAGAGTCGGGGCAGCCGCACGGAGCCCCCCGTACCTCGGTCGGCGACAGGAACAGGGCGCCGTCGCAGTGGTGGACGAGCCCCTTCGGCCCCCACAACCGCATCTCGGTCGAGACGGAGCGCGCGCCGTCGAGGACGATGCGAACCGCAGGCGAACCGGTCACTACCCCCTGGGCCCAGTCGTCGGCCGGTGCGCCACCGAGGAGTCGAGAGACCGCGACAGCAGTGTCCGGGGTGACAGTGGAGACCCGCCAATTGGGCAGCGACTCAGGGCGGTTGTCGGTCCGGCGGCCGGTGTGAAAGCGGCCCACGACTGCGTCGCTGGGCGCGCGGACGGCCAAAACCGCCGAGGGGTCAGCCAGCTTGCGCGTGCCCTTGCCACCGGCGGACCCCCGCTCATGGAGCGCTGCGAGCGAGCCGTCGATCACACGGCTGGCGCGGAGGATGCTGGTAGTGGCCAGTGCTGGCCGCGCAGCCGCCGCTGGGGCCTGAAGGGCCTTCAGGCGGGTAGTCGCACAGCGGGCGTTCGGCTGGGCAGTGCTGAGGGACAGCTGGGGCATGCGGCTCCTCTTACGGTGGCCGGCGGGCTGCAACCCGGGCTACCGCATGACGACGTCGTGGATGGGCGGTTGGGGAGAGGGCGGCTCCCGACTGGGAGCGAGAAGGCGGCGATCGGACGTCAGCATCGAGATCGCGGGAGCCGGACTGGCCGCGGTCTGTCGCGGCGGCACGGCGGAGAAGCTGCGTCGGCGTCCAGCGGGGTGCGGACGGGCAGCTGGGAACAGACCCGTCAGATGGGTCTGGGGGAGTCGCTGGGGGCGGTCGCGGCGGGGGCCGAGACGAACAGCGCGGTGGTGGGCTGGCAGGAGCTGCGGGCTGCGGCTGCGTGTTGCTTGGGCGGCATGCGAGTCCTCCCCGGTGGCTGGTGGGCTGCAACCCTGCACCGTGGTCGATCGTCGTGGATGGGCGTTGCGCGGTTGGTGACCGCGTGGGGTGTGACGTTAGCTCTGGATTCCGGCCGCGCCAAACGGCTGGCCGGGCTCGGTGAGCACGGTAAGAGTCGGTCCGGCCGTTTTCCAAAAAGATCTTGAGCGATCGGCAACGGTCTGGGCGACGGCCCGGACTGGTCACTCGTCGCTGTGGACCGGCTCGGCCGGCATCTTGCCGCCCTTGAGGAACTCCTGGACCAGTGGCGTCGGCGCATATCTGCGGTACTCGAAGGAGAGGCCGATCGCGATCTTCCCGCGCAGCCGCTTGCGGTTGTGGGGGAAGTCCTGGCAGTACTTCTCGGCGGCGGCCAGGGCTTTGGTCGTGAACTCGGCGCCTTGCGCGGCCAGGCGGTAGCCCTGGACCACGTGTTCGGCGAGTTCCTGCATGATCTTCTCTTCGGGAGAGGTCGATGGGCCGAGGAAGTCCTCCAGGGACAGGTCGAAGACCTTGGCGAAGCCGATCGCCTCGTTGAGGTTGATCCGCCGCCGTGGTTCGCCGCTCTCGATGCGCCAGACCGAGGACTGGTTGATCGGGTAGCCAGCCTCGGTCATGCGCTTGGCAAGCTCGCCGGTGCTCCAGCCGCGTCGCTCGCGTTCCAACCGGACCCGCTCGGCGGCATTCTCCTCGCTCAAGGTGGCAACAGGGGTCTCGCCGGTCGCACTGCCTTCCGATCCCTCCTTCACCGGCTCGCCGGAAGATCCCTCCGCAGTCTTGTCCCGCTTGGGCACTCGATTCACCTCGCATCCCTTTCCGAGGCGACTTGCATAACGGCCGCCGGGGTGCCATGATGATGCATACCGAAAGGCTTGTCAAGCCGAACCGCATCGCGGCTCGGCGTGCTGCCTGCCGCCCAGAAAGGCCGAAGGCCCCCGGTGCGATCAACACCGAGGGCCTGAAAGGTCCAAAAACCGCCCATCCACGACGATCGACCACGGTGCAGGGTTGCAGCCCATACGCACCGAGGAAGGACCAACGTGCTCCAGCGTACGGCGTCGCCCCTGTGCGGCGCACCTGCCTCGCACAGTTCCACCCCGAAGGCGGGGTGGTAGATCATGGCGCGCATCCGCACCATCAAGCCCGAGTACCCGGTGTCGGAGGACCTGGCCTCGGTGTCCCTGACCGCCGAGCGTACGTTCCTGTGCCTGATCACTCAGGCCGACGACGAGGGACGCCACCGCGACAACGCGGCGGTCCTCAACGGCGCGCTGTGGTCGCTGCGGCCCGAGCACACCCCGCTCGACACCGAGGACGAACTGCGCCAGCTCGCCGAGACCGGCCTCATCTGCCGGTACACCGGCTGCGACGGCCGCCAGTACCTCCACATCACCAAGTGGCGCGAGCACCAGAAGATCTCCCACCCGACGGCCTCCCGTCTGCCCTCCTGCCCGGCCCACGAAGCCGGGCGCGGGTGCGGTAAGTGCAAGGCCAAGGACTGCGCGCGCCCGGCTCCGGAGAACTTCCGGATCTCTCCGGAGTCGGGCGTGACCGCTGCGGAGGCCCTCCTCGGACCTCCCGTCGGCGAGCCCGCAGCTGGCGGCCTCATGCCCGGCCTCGCGCCCGCGATGGTCGCAGCGGCGATGCCGCCCTCGGGGAAAGCCGCAGGTCAGAGCACACCTCCGGAGGTTGTCGTGAGGACTCCGGAGAGTTTCGTGCCTGGACCATGGACCTTGGACCATGGACCTTCCCCTAAGGGGGGCGGCTTCGCCGCGCCCGCTCCCACGCCCTCGTCGGCCGCAGCTGACGAGAAGGGGCCGGTCCACGTCGGCACACCGGCAGCCGAGCCGCGGGTGAACGCGGGCACGCTGCTGGCCGAGTACATCTCCGGCTGCCCCGCGCCGGTGCCCGCCAAGGTGAAGGGCCACCTCGCCAAGGTCATCAAGGAGCTGCTCGAGACGGGCACGCACCCCGACCACGTCCGGGCCGGGCTGGCCCTGTGGGGCGAGAAGGCGCTGAGCCCCAGCCTGCTGCCGAGCATGGTCCACCAGGCGCTCAACGCCCGGCCCGCCCACACTGCGCGCTCCGGCCACACCGCCGCCCGCTCGCCCTACCAGCCCTTCACCAACCCGGCCGACGCCCGCGCCTACTTCGAGGGGGACCTGTGACCAACCTGCCCCGCGCCCGCCGCGCGGCCGACCGCGACCCCCAGCCCGCCTCCGGAGCCCTCCTGCGGTGCCAGCAGGTCCTGGCCAAGCGGGGCATCGACCCGGACCGGCGCCCTGCGGACACCGAGCAGCCGTCCACCGCGCTGGAACTCGCCGACCGCCGCATCCCACCCCGCTACCGCCTCGCCGTCGCCGACCACCCGGACGTCGCCACCTGGGTCCAGCAGGTCACGCTGGCCTGTCGACCCGGCCCCGGCGGCACGCCGGGCATCGCCCAGGGCCCCTCGCTCCTGATCGCCGGACCCACCGGCTCCGGCAAGACCCACCAGGCGTACGGCGCGATCCGTAGCCTGCTCGCGGCCGGTGTCCGTCTGCGGTGGGCGAAGATCACCGCCACGGAGCTGTACGCCGCTCAGCGGCCCCGCCAGGGCGTGGACACCGAGCGGGAGATGCGCGAGCTGATGACCTGCCCGCTGCTGGTCCTGGACGACCTCGGTGCCGCGAAAGCGTCCGAGTGGACCGAGGAGCTGACGCTGCGGCTGGTCAACCACCGCTACGAGTACATGCTCCCGACGCTCTTCACCACCAACCTCCCGCTCGGCGAGATCAAGGCCGCTCTCGGCGACCGCACTGCCTCCCGCCTCGCAGAGATGTGCGAGCGCGCCATTCTCACCGGCACCGACCGCCGAAGGCGCACAGCCGCGTAGACCCGCAGAGCCGCCTCACCCACGTCTTCGGCCAGCAACGCCAGGCCCGACGCGCGCCCGCCACGTCGCGCGCGGCCTCGGCGTGGCCCACCCACACCTTCCCCTGACACCGCCCGGCCCCTCGTGCTGCCCGCGCGCGGCCGGGCCACCCTGGAGCACCCCACATGACCACCGCCTCGATACCCGCTGCCCGCACGGCACCCGCCCGCGCCACAGCCTGGGACCGCCTCGCAGTCGCGCTGCTCGGCGTCATCGGCTTCGTCCTGTCCTACGACGCCCTGCGGCAGATGGCCGCCGCGACCCACGTCCGCGGCCCGCTCACCTACCTCTTCCCGATCATCGTCGACGGGTTCATCGCCTACGGCGTCCGAGCCCTGCTCGTCCTGCGCGACGCCCGCTGGCCCGCCCGCGCCTACGCCTGGACGCTCTTCGCCGGAGCGACCGCCACCAGCGTCTGGGCCAACGCCCTGCACGCCATCCGTCTCAACCAGCTGCCCGCCGCCAGCAGCGGCCTGAAGCTCGGCAACACCGTCGTCGGCGCCCTGTCCACACTCGCCCCACTCGCCCTCGCCGGCGCCGTCCACCTCTACATCCTCATCGCCCGCCACGGCCACACCACCACCGACAGCGAGCAGGTCGACCCTGCACACGACGAGCGCTCCGCCGACCCGGTCCCGGTAGACCACGGCACGGATGTACAGCCGGAGCAGGCGCAGGACCGCAGCGACGAGAACGCACTACTGACGCTGCTGTCCGCCGCCGGCCTTCTGCCCGACGAGTGGAGCGGCGCACTTCCCGGCCCCCAGTCGGCAGAAGTCGACGAGCCGATCGGCACTCGGGACGCCCCGGTCCGCGGGCAGTCCGAACCCGCCAGCCCGCCGGACGACTCCCGCGCCGAGGAGCCTGCCACCGCCGCGCAGGACAAGCCGATCGGCCGCCCGCCGGGGGCGCCCATGGAGCAACTGGTGGAGATCGGCCTCCAGGCCGCCATCGCCCATGGTCGGCTCAACCGCGCGATCGTCGAGAAGGCCGTCCGGGAGGCCGGCCTCCCGCTCGGCAGTACCCGCTTCACGGAGCTGATGAAGAAGCTCCGCCTCGCATGGGATGGCGAGCAGAGCCGTCAAGACCCCGAGGCTGACTGACCACCGGGATGTCCGGCCGACCGGCACCGGTCGGCCGGACACCGACTTCTGCCGAATCGCAGACGCAGTCGGCAGAAGTCCCACGACCCCAGGTATCGACCCGGCAGAACTCGCCCTTGCTGCGGACCGCCCGTCCCACGCGCCAGTCCACGCCCGGAAGGTTCTGTCCAACGCGCCGCCTATACCCGTGGAGTCCGGCCGAGCCAAACCGGCGCCCGACCGGAAACTGCCCACCCACGCCCCTACAGCCCTACACCGTCCCGCACCACCGAGGAGCGCCACCCGTGAACGCCGCCCGCCGAGCCCTGAACAGCCTGCTCGGGAAGCCTGTAAACTCCCAGGACCGCAACGGAGTTGAGGACCTCCCTGCCCCAGAAAGCGGAGCAAGCGAGTGCGTACGAGGCCCCTACGGGGCCACGCACGCGGACGTCCCCGCCCAGGAGGGCGTGGACGAGCCGGTGCTGCCGAGGGCGGCAGCACCGGAGCTTCACCGCGAGGGCGCGGCGAAGGAGGAGAAGCCCGCCAGCTCGCCGTCCGATCCCATCGCCGACGCGTTGCCGCTCACCGTCGTCGTCAGTCCTTCCGCGAGCGCCGCCAGCCGCAAGCAGCGCACCGCGAAGCGTCGCCGCCGCGACCCCGAGAACCCCCTGACGACGGAGGTAGGCTTCCGCTGCACTGAAGAGACGAAGACGCGCATCGAGCAGCTGGCCGCCGCAGCCGAACTGAACGTTGCCGCTTATCTGGAGCGCAAAGCGCTGGCCGAGGACTTCGTCGGCATCACCACCCGTGACGAGCGTCTGGAGCGGGCCATCACGGCACTCGACGCGGCACGCGGCCAGCTGGCGCCGGTCGGCAACAACGCCAACCAGATCGCCTACCGGCTCAACGCCGGCATCGGCGTCGAACCGGGATCTGCGGGAGCCGTCCTCGACGGGGCTCTGGCCCTGGTCGCCGAGGTCCGGGCGGCCGTCGCGGAGGTCGACGCTTCGGCCATGCGCCTGGCGAAGGCGAAGCGCCGATGATCAGCAAGCCCATACGCGGGTCCAAGACGCACGGCGCGCTCAAGTACCTCTTCGGTCCAGGCAAGGCCAACGAGCACACCGACCCGCACATCGTCGCTTCCTGGGGCGGCTTCGCCCCAGACCCCGGCCGCGACCCAGGCGACCCAGATGCCACCCTGGTCCAGCTCCGCGACGCGCTCGACCTGCACGTCGTCCGCTACGGCAAGCCGGTCACCCAGCATGTCTACCACCGGCCCGTGCGGGCGGACCCGACCGACCGCATCCTCAGCGACGAGGAGTGGGGCACCATCGCCCGCCGGATCGTGGCCGCCGCCGGCATCGCACCCGATGGCGACCCGAACGGCTGCCGCTGGATCGCCGTGCGCCACGCCGACGACCACATCCACATTCTCGCGACCGTCGTCCGGGCCGACCTCACACAGGCCCGCCTGCGCGGCGACCAGTACCGCGTCGAGACCGAACTCACCAAGATCGAACGCGAGTACAAACTCAAGGACCTCTCCGACACCCGCACCCGCGAGTACCGGGACGCGATCCCCAAGCGAGCCAAGGGCTCCGAACTGCGCAAGGCTCAGCGCCTCGGCCTGGAAGGCACCGACCGCGACCGGCTGCGAACCGCCGTACGCCAGGCCCTGGCCGGGGCTGTGGACGAGGAGGAGTTCGCCGCCCGGCTTGCCGCGAAGGGCGTGCTCCTCGGCGTGCGCCGTGCGCCCTCCGGCGACGTGACCGGCTACAAGTTCGCCCTCCCCACCGGCGATGAGAGTGGGCCGATCTGGTTCTCCGGCAGCAAGCTCGCCTCCGACCTCACCCAGCCGAAGATCCAGGCGCGCTTCGCCCTCGGCGTCGACCAGCCCGCCTTCCCCACGCCCGACCCCCGCACCTGGCCCGCTGACGGCCGCCACCGGGCCAGCACCACCATCGAACACGCGTACGCGGCCTTCGGCGACGACCAGGACGCCGCGCGCGCGGAGGCGGTGATCCGGGGCGGTCTCGAAGTCCTCGACACGCTCGCCGCCACCAGCCCGACCCTCAGCAGGAAGGAACTCCACCAGGCCGCACGGGCCCTGGAGTACTCCCGCACCGCCCACACCCGCGCAGCTGGCGCCGACCTGCGCGCGATGCGCTCCGCCGCCCGCGAACTCCTCCACGCCGGGCCCGCCACCGGCCGGGGCGAGGACGGCACGGCCGCCGCCACGGTCCTGATCAGCCTCGTCCTGCTCGCCGTCGTGATCGCCAAGTGGCACGCCGCCCAAGGCCACCGGCACCAGGCCGACGCCGCCCGCACGGCGGCGGACCACCTTCGTGCCGCCTACACCCGGCACGCGGCCAAGCCGCTCGCCCACCTCACCCTCGAAGGCCGGCTCCTCCCGAAGCCCGACCACGACCGGCAGGCCGACGCCGTCCGCCGCACCCTGCCCGCCGACCAGGCCACCCGCCTCCTCGCCGAGGACAACTGGGCAGCCCTCGCCGCCACCCTCGCCCAGGCCGAAGCTGCTGGCCACAACCTGACCACCCTGCTCACCAACGCCGCCGGGCGCCGCGAACTCGCCACCGCCGACTCACCCGCCGCCGTCCTCACCTGGCGCATCCGCCGCGACGCCAACCTCCCCACCCCCGCACCGGCCGCGACCCCCGACGAACTGCGCACCAGGGCAGCCCGCGCCCGCACCACCAGCCGCACCACCGGCACACCGGCTGCCCCGGTCATCACACCGCCGACGCCGGTGGCACCCGACCAGGTGCGCCGGACGCGCTGACCAACCCAGGTGGGCGGGGGGGGGGCCTCCGCCGCGCGGGCCCCCCCCCCCCCCCCCCCCCCCCCCCCCCCCCCCCCCCCCCCCCCCCCCCCCCCCCCCCCCCCACCCCCACCCCGAAAAA
>NZ_JBHXTL010000159.1:0-19479 GCF_042677365.1 Kitasatospora sp. NPDC127116 | reverse complement strand
AGACGGACCACCGGGGTCATTTCCGGCAACTCCACTGCTGCGCAGAACTGTTCATTGGCCCGCCCCGGTGGGGCGGGGGTGCTGGGGAGCAGGAAGTCGGCGGGGCCGACTTCCTGCGCGCGCCACCGAGGCCGCCGAGCGGTGCGGATCGTCAGCACCACTCGTCACTGCTCGCGTTCGGTCACGGGGATCGAGGGCCGGGAGGGGAACCGGGCAGGGTACTCGGCAGGTCGGCCGTGACCAGCTCGGCAGCGCGCGCGGGGTCGCCGTCCGCGCGGGCGAGCAGCGCCTCGATGTCGTAGCCCGATGGCCCGAAGGCGGCGTCGACGCCGAGGGAACGGCCCCAGCCGAAGCGTTCCATGGAGACGGCGGCGCCCAGGTCGGGGCGGAGCCGGTCGAGCGTGCAGACCAGCTCCCAGGCGAAGGCGTCCAGGCGGGCCCGCCGAGCCGGGTTGCAGGCGTTCACGGCGTCGGTGACCCAGTCGTCGCCGGGCTCGTACTCCGGGAGGGCCGGCAGCGGTTCGAGGGCATCCGTGATCTGCGCCGCGCTGAACGTGAGGAGGTGTGCGCCCTCGGGGTTGTCGACCAGCTCGGCGAGGAACGGGACGGCGCGGGGGTCGTGCCGACAGGCCAGTCCGCGGATCGCCTCCGTACGGGTGTCGGCGTGCTCGTCGGCCGTCCGAGCCCAGAGCGCGGCCCGGATCGCGGCGCTGTCCACCTCGGCCTGGACGCCGAGGGTGAACGTCGCCCAGTTGCGGACCTCCGGGTCCGGGTCCTGACTCAGCCCGACGAGGGCGCGGATGTCCGGTCCGTCCGGCAGGCCGGTGAGGACCTCCGCGAACGAGCGGGCCACCTCCTCGCGGACCTCGGCGTCAGGATGCCCGGCGAGGGCGACGAGAACGGGGACGGCGCGCGGGTCGGACGTCTTCTCGATCGCGCGCGCCAGGGACCGCAGCACGCCGGCCTCGGTCTCCCGCTGTGCGAGGGCGACCAGCGCGGTGGCAGTCCCGGCGCGGACCGCCTCGTGGTGATAGCTGGTGTCGCGCAACAGGTCGCAGCCCGCCCCGCGCTCGATCGGATCGGCCGAAGCGATCAGCTCCAGGCCGAGCGGAAGAGCGGCCGCCCCGTCGTCGGAGGCCGCCCGCCACAGCAGCGATACGTACTCGGCCCAGCCGTCGTGGTCGTCCGGGTCGTCCGAGGCGGCGATGGCGCGCGCCGCCACCAGTGCCCGCGTGACCAGCTCCGCCACGGTGTCCGTTTCCATGCGGGCATTCTGGTGCACGAAGCGCGGGTGCACGCGGGAATTGTCGGACCGACCGCGCCTCCGGTCCACGCCCGCATCGACAACCCGGGACGCGACCGGGACCGACCGAGAGCCCAACTTGCCGTGGAGCAAAGGGGATCGAGAACGGCGTCTTCGCTGCGCCCGGTGCTGCTGGGGCGTCCATGTCGTCGCTGACGAAGAACATCGGCAGGCCGAGCCACTCGTCCAGGGCGCAAGGTTGAAGCGGTGGGACGTCGAAGCTGGGGGTGCGCAGGAAGTCGGCGGGTCCGACTTCCTGCGCGCGGCGGGGATTCAGGTGCGGGTGGCTTGGGTGCGGCAGTGGGTGAGGGCGTATGTGATGCGGGTGTCGGGGTTGGGGGTGGTGGTGAGGAGTTCGCCGGCGGTGACGAGGGTGGTCCAGTACAAGGTGGGGTTGCCGGTGCGGGGGAGGGGTCGGGCGGCGGCGAGGGAGAGGTAGGCGGCGGTGAGGTTGCCGGTGGTGAACCAGCGGTGCAGGCCGTGCTGGTGGCCGGGTCGGATGCCGCCCATGGCGTCGATGGCGAGCAGGAAGAGGTCAACGACGGCGAGTTCGGTGTCCGTGAGGGAGGCGGGGACGTCGAAGACGCCGAGGGCTTCGAGGAGTTCGCCGGTGTCGGTCTCGGAGCCCGTGCGGGGGTTGGCGAGGAGGGCGTCGTGGCACTCGCTGAGGCGGCGGAGGGTCTCGGCGAGGGGGGTGGTGAGGGCGAGGCAGACCGCGCGGGCGGAGGGGAGGGGCTTGCGGGTGCGGCGGGCGAGGAGGGCGTAGGTGTCGGCGGGGGTGCGGCCGCGGGAGAGGGCGTGGCCGGCGAGGGTGGTGAGGTGCATGGGAGTTGGTGCTTTCAGGCGGTGACGAGGGCGGGACCGGGGGCGGGGGCGATGTGGGCCCAGACGTACTTGCCGATGCCGCCGGGGCGGTTGGCGCCGCCCCAGCGTTCGGCGAGCCGGTCGACGAGGAGCAGGCCACGCCCGTGTTCATCGTCAGGAGTTGGGGTGTGGAGGGTGGGGTGGTCGGTGCCGGCGTCGTGGACTTCCAGCCGCAGGCGGGAGCCGGTGACGGTGAAGCGGACCTCGATGTGGCAGTCGTCGGGGGCGTCGGAGTGCTGGACGGCGTTGGCGAACAACTCGCCGAGCAACAGCTCGGCGGTGTCGCGGTAGCGGTCCCCAGAGGGCATTCCGGAGAGGTAGGCCCGGAGCAGGTAGCGCGCCAGGGGCGTGGACTCGATACGGGAGTCGAGGCGCGCGACGAACATGCGGGGGCGACGAACAGTGAGCATGGGGGAGTACCTCAGAGGAAGGATGAGGCGGCCGGTGGGAAGAGGTCCCGACCGACTGACGGGTGATGTCAGACGGCGCGGGGGTCGCCGCCGAACGAGGACCGAAAGATGGCGAACCCAGCAGCGGCGTTCGCGAGGGCCCGGCGGCGCGCGAGATCACCCGAGGTGCGGCGCGGCAGGTGTCCGTCAGCGTGGTCCGAGGCGGAGGTGTGGGCGGCGGCGAGGAAGCCGCCCCGGTCGCCGAGCGGTGAATTCCAGGGGTCGCCGGCCTCGGTGCCCCGGATGGCCTGGCTGCCGGTCACCATGTCGTGGGCCCAGGTGACCACGCCGTGGATGGTGCGGGCGTTCAGGGCGTTGGTGATGACTTGCCAGCCGGGCCGCTGATCGAGCGGGAGTGTGGGGTCGTCGTCCACCGCGGCGAGGGTGACCGTCCAGTCGCGGGCCTCGGCGAAGGCGCGGGCATGGCTGGTGAGGATGCGGGCGTCGGCGTCGCCGCTGGTCGCGATGTACAAGGCGACGGAAACGCGGTGGACGGGCGGCCGCTCGGCCTGAGTTGGCGTCATGATGCCAAGGCTGCCGGTGAGTTGTTTCATCGTGAACGTACGGCCAGTGCCAGTTTCGGAAGTCGTACCGGCCCCGTGTGATACGCCTTGTATCAGGTCGATCTCAGTGGGCGAACAGACTGATACCGAGGATGCCGCCGAGCTTGCGCACGCGGGTGGTGCTGGCGTGGCCGGCGCGCTGCATGATCGCCCCCGGAAGGGCCTGGTGGCGGGCCCAGTCGGGTTGTGCGCTGCACACTTGGAGGAGGGTGTCCAGGGCGGCGTCGTACTGGCGGGTGTCGGCCTGTGCGAGGGCGATGTCCAGGGCGAGCCGATTGCGGGCGGCCTGCGGCAGTGGGGACAGGTCGCCGAGGTTGCGGGCGAGCGCCAGGGCTTTACCGGGATCGCCCATGACGGTGTGGATGCCGATGGCCTGCGCGGTGACGGTGGTCGGACCGTAGCTGGTGCCGTTGATCATCACATCGCGGCCCGTTCTCGCTGCAACCGCGTGTCCCTGGGAGAGCAGGTCGCGGGCCCGGTCGGCGTCACCGTGGCGCGAGGCGACTACGGCGGCGAAGGTGACGTGCCAGCCGTAGGTGGCCAGCGTCTCCGGGTCCCGCTCCGCGTAGCGGGGTTCGATCGACGTGAACGCGGTCTCGGCGGTGGTGGTGGCCTGGTCGAGGCGGGCGTCGCGCATGTAGATCCAGGACCGGCCACAGTCCACCATCGCGGCCCGAAGAGGGTCTGCGGCCATGTGGACGTGGTGGCGGGCGTGGCCGATCGCCGAGTACGCGAGGTCTCGGGCGCCGTGGAACTGGGCGGTGTAGGAGGCGAGTCGGTAGGCGTCGGCGAGGATGCCATGAGCCGCGCACCGCTCGCCCTCCGGGACGGAGCGCAGGAGGGCAGCGGCCTCGGCGATGGCAGGGGAGGCGAGGCTGCCGGCGCGGGTGTAGTCCCCGGCCCGGTAGTCCGCCCATGCCCGAGCCAGATCGGCCCGGAGCACTGCGGCGTCCGGTGGTTCGACATCGGTTCCGACTCCTGCGGCGGTGTCGTGCACGGTGCGGGACAGCCCTCGCAACATGGCCCTGTCGCCGATCAGAGATGCCCTTCGGGGTGCCTGTTGCCCGAGGATCACCGACACGTCCGCATGCAGTGCGGCGGACAGTTTGAGCAGCGAGGGAAGGCCGATACTGCCGCCCTCCTTCTCGGCTTTGCGGACGGTCGGCACGGACACCCCGGCGGCCTCGGCGAGTTCTTCCTGTGTCATGCCGGCCCGCAGCATCTTGATGCGCTGGCCGGTGGAGTAATCGGACCACTGCGTCATGGGAGCCTCCGAAGGTGAGCGGCCTCAAGCGGACCGTACCCCGTCACTCCACTTCCGGTGCGGGAACGGCCTGACTGTCAGCCTTCTTGGCGGCAGCTCAGGGCGTGGCGGGCACTCCGAGCAGGGCCGCGATGCGGGCGGCGGTGCCGGGAGTGCCGTCGGCGAGGACGGTGGTGATGCCGAGGGCGTCGGCCGGGGGCAGGTTCCTCGGATGGTCGTCCACGAAGACGCAGGCCTCGCCGGGCAGTCCGAGCCGGTCCAAGGTGAGCTGGTAGATCGCCGGATCGGGTTTGGCCACACCCTCCCGCTCGGAGATCACCGTCACGTCGAACAACTCCCATACGCCCAGGGCCTCGTACGGGTCGTACGGGTCGAGGCCGAAGGAGTTGGACAGCAGTGCGACCTTGAGGCCGGCCCGCCGCGCCGAGCGGGCGAGTGCGATCATGTCGTCGGCCGGACGGACGCCCGACCACGCCCGGCCCATGAGGTTCTCGTGCTGCGGCACGCCGAGGATGGGAGCCACCTGCCGGTTCCACTCCGACTGGCTCAACCGGCCGGCTTCGAGTTCGGTGTACAGGCGGCCGGCTTCCGGCTCCTGGCCGAGCGTGTGCCGCCATGCCTCGGCGTCGAGGCCCTGGGTGAGGCACCATTCGCGGTGCGCCGGTCCGGCATTGGCGGTCAGTACGCCGACGAAGTCCAGGATCAGAGCCGCGAAGGGGAGTTCGGCTTCGCGGGGGCGGGTGACGGTCGGGGCGGTCAGTGCCATGGCGAATGTCGTCCTCTCCTGTCACTTCCGGGTGTTGGTGCGGCGGGTGGGTTCGGCCGTGGTCGGGTCTTCGGGCCAGGGGTGGCGGGGGTAGCGGCCCCTGAGGTCGGCGCGGACGGCGCGGTAGCCCTCGCGCCAGAAGCTCTCCAGATCACCGGTGACGGCGGCGGGGCGGCCGGCGGGGGAGAGCAGGTGGATGGTCAGCGATATGCGGCCGCCGGCCAGGGCGGGGGTCGCTGTCCAGCCGAAGAGTTCCTGCAACTTGACCGCTAGCACCGGGCGTTCGGTGGTGTAGTCGACTCGTATCTTCGAGCCCGACGGCACGGTGATGCGTTCGGGGGCGAGTTCGTCGAGGCGTCCTGCTTCGCCGCTCGCCCAGGGGAGGAGCCTCTGGAGAGCGGCCGTCGTATCGATCCTCGCCAGGTCGGAGCGGCGGCGGGCGCGGGAGAGTTCGGGCTCCAGCCATTCCTCCGCGCGTTCCAGCAGCGCCTCGTCGCTGACGTCGGGCCAGGGGTCTCCGAGGGCGGCGTGGAGGAACGCGAGGCGCTCGCGGAGGTTGGACGGGAAGCTCAACAGGGTGCTGACGCCCTCGCGGGCCAGGCCTTCGAGGAGCGCGGACCGGACGAGTGAAGGGTCGGGGCGGTTGAGGGGTTTCTCCGTGAGCTCGATCGCGCCCAGTGACTCGACCCGGCGGGAGACGACCTCGCCGCGCCGGGTGTCCCAGTGGACCTCTTCACGAGCGGTCAGCAGCGCCGCGCCCGCGACCAGAGCAGTGTCCTCGTCCAGCGTCGCGGCGTGCAGCACCCGGGCCGAGTGTGACCCCGCCGGGCGGTCGGCGACCGCGACGGCGAGCCAGGGCACGGCGCCGAGCGTGGTGCCGGGGGCGAGTTCGGCGGCCGTCCCGGAGGCCATCAGGTACGGGCTGCGCTCGCCGGGGGCGGGCTTGTCGACCCGGGCGCGGGCGATGCGTTCGGGGAAGGCGAGGGCGACGACGAGGCCGGCGGCGGCGCCGTCGGAGAGCTGGGTGGCGGGCTCGGAGCCGGCGCCGCGCAGGAGGCGGCGGACCTCGTCGCGCCAGCGGCCCGCGTAGGGGTCCCGGGAGGAGCGAACAGTCCGCCAGACCGCGCCGAGGTCGTCGCCGAGCGCCCTGGGCGGTTCTTCGGAGAGCAGCGCGACCACTTCGGCGGCCCGCCGCACACCGACCGCCGCCGCGCCGTCGACCAGGGCGCGGCCGAGCCGGGGGTGCAGCCCGGTGCGGGCGAGCCGGATGCCGCGGGCCGTGGCCCGCCCGTCCGAGGAGACGGCGCCGAGGGCCTGGAGGGTCTGTCGGGCGGCGGCCATCGCCCCGGCGGGCGGGGCGTCGGGCAGGGCGAGGCCGGTGGCGTCCGGGTCGCCCCAGCAGGCGGCCTGGAGGGCGAAGGGGGTGAGGTCGGCGAGCGCGATCTCGGGGGTGGGGAAGCGGGCGGCGAGGGCGTCCTCGGCCTCGTTCCAGCAGCGGTAGACGGTGCCGGGGGCTTCGCGGCCGGCGCGGCCGGCGCGTTGGCGGGCGGCGGCGAGGGAGGCCCGGACGGTGACCAGTCCGGCCAGGCCGCGGGCGTGGTCGGTGCGGGGTTCGCGGGCCAGTCCGGCGTCCACCACGACCCGTACGCCCGGCACGGTGAGGCTGGACTCGGCGACGGCGGTGGTGAGGACGACCCGCCGTGAGGGGGACGGCGTGAGGGCGGCGTCCTGCACGGCTTGCGGGGCGCGGCCGTGCAGTTGCAGCACCTCGGCGGTGACGCCGCCCAGCTGCCCGGCGACCCGGGCGATCTCTCCGACGCCGGGCAGGAAGCAGAGCACGTCGCCGTCGCGCTCGTTCAGGGCCCGCCGGACGGTCGAGGCGACGTGGTCGAGCAGGGCCGGGTCCACCCGGGTGCCGTGGGCGGGCCGGACGGCGCGCGGCGGCGGCGCCCAGACCACCTCGACCGGGTGGGACGTCCCGTGCGCCTCCACCACGGGCGCGCCGCCGAGCAGTTCGGCCCAGGCCTCGGTGTCGGAGGTGGCCGAGGCGCAGACCAGCCGCAGTTCGGGCCGCAGTGCCGCCCGGACGTCGAGCAGGAAGGCGAGCGCGGTGTCGGCGTCCAGGTGCCGTTCGTGGCATTCGTCGAGCACCACCACGTCCACGCCGGGCAGTTCCTGGTCGCGCTGGAGCCGTTGCAGCAGCACGCCGGTGGTGACCACCTCGACCACGGTGTCCGGGCCCGCCGTGCGCTCGCCGCGCACGGTGTGGCCGATCCGGCCGCCGACCGGTTCGCCGAGCAGCCAGGCCATCCGCCGGGCGGCCGCCCGTACCGCGAGCCGGCGGGGCTCGGCGACCAGCACCCGGCGCACCGGACCCTCCGGATCGAGCAGTCCGGCCAGGGCGAGCGGCACCAGGGTGGTCTTGCCGGTGCCGGGCGGTGCGGCGAGGACGGCGGTGCCGTGTTCGTTCAACGCGCGGTGCAGGGCGGGCAGGGCGGTGCGGACGGGCAGTTCGCGCCAGGCCGGGTTCATGGAGGGGCTCAGCCCCGCTCGGTGACGAAGATCGCCGTGCCGGGGATCAGCCGCCCGCGCAGCGGGGACCAGCCGCCCCACTCCTGTTCCAGTCCGGCCGGCCACTCGGGTTCGACCAGGTCCACCAGTCGGAAGCCGGCGGTGACGAGTTCGCGGACCCGGTCGCCGAGGGTGCGGTGGTGTTCGACGTAGGTGGCGCGGCCCTGTTCGTCCTGTTCGACGTAGGGGGTGCGGTCGAAGTAGGAGGACACCGCGGTGAGGCCCTCGACGCCGGGCTCGTCCGGGAAGGCCCAGCGGATCGGGTGGGTCACCGAGAACACCCAGCGCCCGCCGGGCCGCAGCACCCGGTGGACCTCGCGCATCAGCGCGGTGGTGTCGGCGCTGAACGGGACGGCGCCGTAGGCGGAGCAGGCGAGGTCGAAGGAGGCGTCGGCGAAGGGCAGGACGGCGGCGTCGGCCTGGACGACGGCGACGGGGTCGGTGCCGCGGCCGAGGTCGATCCGGCGGGAGTGCTGGAGCTGGCGGTAGGAGATGTCCAGGGCGACCGGCCGGGCGCCCCGGGCGGCGAGCCAGCGGGAGCACTGGGCGGCGCCGGCGCCGATCTCCAGGACGTCCCGGCCGGCCACCTCGCCGAGCAGCCGGGCGTCGGCCTCGTCCAGGCCTTCGGGGCACCAGGTGAAGCGGTCGTCGCCGAGGAACTCGCCGTGTTCGTCCTGGTACTCGTCGGCGTTGCGGTCCCACCAGTGCCGGCTGGCGCGGCTGCTCTCCCCGGTGCCGGCCTCGCGGCGGATCGCGTCGTCGCCGTCCTCCTCCTCGGCCCGCGAGGGGGAGGTGTCAAGATCGTGCAGGTCCGACTGGGGGGTGGTGGCCACGGTGACAATGCCCATCGCGTAGGGTATGGAGTGCGGAAGCGCCGCTGCCGCGAACCGGCCCGTCAGGGTCCGGATCCTGGCGGTGGCATCCGGGGACGTGGCCCCTTCGGGTGTCGCCGCAAGGCGCGCATTCGGAGGATATGGCCTGATCCGTACCGGGCTCCACCGTCTTGCCGTCCTTCGGCATTGACCGTGCCTGGCCGTCCCCGTATGCTACAAGTTGCGCTGCGGGCCTGCGCGCCTCGGACGGAGCAGGTCGCGCTCGCATCTGTCGAAGACCCCACGGTCGCAAGACGGACGCCGGTTCTCGTTGTACGGGAATCCCGGTGTGCCGTGTTCTTGGCTGTCCGGCTTTCGGTGGGAGCGATACGGGCCCTCCGCGTGGCATTACCTACGACTTTCATGTCCGTACCGGAGCCCTTTTCCTAATGACGAGCCCCACCGACTCCTCCCTCAGCACCACCCCGCAGGTCGCGGTCAACGACATCGGCGACGCGGAGGCCTTCCTCGCCGCCATCGACGAGACCATCAAGTACTTCAACGATGGCGACATCGTCGAGGGCGTCATCGTGAAGGTCGACCGTGACGAGGTTCTCCTCGACATCGGTTACAAGACCGAGGGCGTCATCCCGTCCCGCGAGCTCTCGATCAAGCACGACGTTGACCCGCACGAGGTCGTCGCCGTCGGTGACAACATCGAGGCCCTGGTTCTCCAGAAGGAGGACAAGGAGGGTCGTCTCATCCTGTCCAAGAAGCGCGCTCAGTACGAGCGTGCCTGGGGCACGATCGAGAAGATCAAGGAAGAGGACGGCATCGTCACCGGTACCGTCATCGAGGTCGTCAAGGGTGGTCTCATCCTCGACATCGGCCTCCGGGGCTTCCTCCCCGCCTCGCTGGTCGAGATGCGTCGCGTCCGCGACCTCCAGCCCTACGTGGGCAAGGAGCTCGAGGCCAAGATCATCGAGCTGGACAAGAACCGCAACAACGTGGTCCTGTCCCGCCGTGCCTGGCTGGAGCAGACCCAGAGCGAGGTCCGCCAGACCTTCCTCACCACCCTGCAGAAGGGCCAGGTGCGCTCCGGCGTCGTCTCCTCGATCGTCAACTTCGGTGCCTTCGTGGACCTGGGTGGCGTCGACGGCCTGGTGCACGTCTCCGAGCTGTCCTGGAAGCACATCGACCACCCGTCCGAGGTTGTCGAGGTCGGCCAGGAGGTCACCGTCGAGGTTCTCGACGTCGACATGGACCGCGAGCGTGTCTCCCTGTCGCTGAAGGCGACCCAGGAGGACCCGTGGCAGCAGTTCGCCCGGACCCACCAGATCGGTCAGGTCGTCCCGGGTAAGGTCACCAAGCTGGTTCCGTTCGGTGCGTTCGTCCGCGTGGACGAGGGCATCGAGGGTCTGGTCCACATCTCCGAGCTGGCCGAGCGCCACGTCGAGATCCCGGAGCAGGTCGTCCAGGTCGGCGACGAGATCTTCGTCAAGGTCATCGACATCGACCTCGAGCGTCGTCGCATCAGCCTGTCGCTGAAGCAGGCCAACGAGGCCCTGGGTGCCAACCCGGCCGAGGTCGAGTTCGACCCGACCCTGTACGGCATGGCCGCCTCGTACGACGACCAGGGCAACTACATCTACCCGGAGGGCTTCGACCCCGAGGCGAACGACTGGCTGCCCGGCTTCGAGAAGCAGCGCGAGGAGTGGGAGCGCCAGTACGCCGAGGCGCAGACCCGCTTCGAGCAGCACCAGGCCCAGGTCATCAAGAGCCGCGAGGCCGATGCCCAGGCCGCCGAGGAGGGTGGCGACGCCGTCGCCGCTGCCGCCGGTGGTTCCTACTCGTCCAGCAGCGACGAGGGCTCGGGCGCCCTGGCCTCCGACGAGGCCCTGGCCGCTCTGCGCGAGAAGCTGGCCGGTGGCCAGAGCTGAGGCTCTCGCTTCCCGCTAGCCGATAGCTAGACGGTGGGCCCCACCCGGATTTCCGGGTGGGGCCCATTTCGTTTTTCGCCATGACTTATCACGCTTTGACTTATGTGTGTTTTATGTGAAGGAAAGTGTGAGATGAGGCTCATTGCCCATCTATAGGCCGGAGTTCTGGTTGCACCTAGATTGAGGGGAGCTGCCCGAAAGGCTCCTTCATGCGAAACCCCTTTTTCGCCACCCCCGCCTCCGCCTCTGCCTCCGCCCCCACCGCCGTGGTCGGCGGCCGGCTCGCGGCCCTCGGCCGGTTCTGCTTCCGCCACCGTCGCTGGGTGCTCGGCCTGTGGGCCGTCGTCCTGGTGGTCGGGGTCCTGATCGGGGGACGCGTCTTCGAGGGCTCGGTGGCCGGAGCCTCCTCCGCCAGCGCCGAGGCCGACCGGGGCAGTGCGGTGGTCGCCGCGGCCGACCCGGCCAAGGGCACCGTGACCGCCGTGGTGGACGGCAGGCCGGTGGACGATCCGGCGGTGAAGGCCGCCGTCGAGAAGGCCACCGCCGAGATCGCCGCCCTGCCCGGGGTCTCCTCCGCGCTCGACGCGTACGGCTCCGGCCCGGCCCCCGCCGCGCTGCGCTCCGCCGACGGGACGGCGAGCCTGGTCACCGTGCGGATGGCCGACACCGCGAGCACCGCCCAGACCGACGCCGTCACCGAGCGGCTCGGCGCGCTGAACGGGGCGGGCGGTGCCCACGTCACGGTCGGCGGGGACCTGGTGCTCCAGCAGGAGGTCAAGCAGCAGACCGAGAAGGACACCCGGTTCGGCGAGATGGTGACGCTGCCGCTCACGCTGATCGTCATGGTGCTGGTCTTCGGCGGGCTGGCGGCGGCCTCGCTGCCGGTGATCGGGGCGGTCGCCTCGGTGGGCGGCGCGCTGCTGGCCATGTTCGGTTTCAGCCGGATCATGGACATCGACACCAGCGTGCTGCCGATCGCCACGGTGCTGGGGCTCGGACTCTCGATCGACTACGCGCTGCTCATGGTGAATCGTTTCCGCGAGGAACGCGGCCACGGCGCGGACATCGCCGCCGCCGTCGAACGGACCGCGGCGACCGCCGGACGCACCGTGGCCTTCTCCGGGCTGACCGTCGCCGTCGCGCTCTCCGGACTCTTCGTCTTCACCAGCCCGGTGCTCGGCGCGGTGGCGGCCGCCGGGGTGAGCGTGGTGGTGATCGCCGTCGCCGCCGCGCTGACCCTGATCCCCGCACTGCTCGGCTTCGCCGGCGCGCGGATCAAGACACCCGCCGCGCCCGTGGCGGACGAGGGGTTCTTCAGCCGGACCGTGCGCCGGGTGCGCAAGCGGGCGGTGGCGGTCACCCTCGCCTCGGTGGCGCTGCTGATGGCGGCCGGCGCGCCGTTCCTCCACGCCGACATGCGCAGCTCCGGCGCCGCGGTGCTGCCCGCCTCCTCGGCCGGGCGGCAGGTCGCCGAGGCGATCGACCAGCGTTTCCCGCAGGCCTCGGCCGCGCCGATCACCGTGGTGGTCGAGGGCGGGGCGTCGGTGGCGCAGGCGTACGCGGACGACGTGGTCGCCAAGCTGCCCGGGGTGAGCGGGGTGCGGGCGGTGTCGCCGGTGGGCGACGCGGTCTCCACGATCGACGTGCTGGTGCACGGGGACCCGCAGGGCGGGCAGGCCAAGCAGGTGGTGGAGGAGCTGCGGGCCGACCGCGGCGGGCTGACCACCTACGTCACCGGCGGCGCGGCCTCGGTGGTGGACTTCCAGGACGAGCTGCTCTCGCGCGGACCGTGGGCGCTCGGGCTGGTCGCGGTCGGCACCCTGGTGCTGCTCTTCCTGATGACCGGCTCGGTGGTGATGCCGGTCAAGGCGCTGCTGATGAACCTGCTCTCGCTGGGCGCCTCGCTCGGCGCGCTCACCCTGGTGTTCCAGGACGGCTGGTTCAGCGGGCTGCTCGGGTTCAGCCCGACCGGCGGGCTGGAGACCTTCATCCCGGTCCTGGTCTTCGCCTTCGCCTTCGGGCTGTCGATGGACTACGAGGTGTTCCTGCTCGCCCGGATCAGGGAGCTGACCCTGCGCGGGCACGACTGCGTCCGGGCGGTGGAGCTGGGCGTGCAGCGCAGCGGTCGGATCATCACCTCGGCCGCGTTGTTGATGGTGATCGTCTTCGCCGGGTTCGCGCTCGGGGACATGCTGATGGTCAAGCAGATGGGCATCGCGCTGGCCGTCGCCGTCGCGGTGGACGCAACCCTGGTGCGCTGCCTGCTGGTGCCCGCCGCGATGAGCCTGTTCGGCGAGTTCAACTGGTGGGCGCCCGGCCCGCTGCGGCGACTGCACCGGCGGTTCGGGCTGAGCGAGCACGTCGACCTGCCGGAGATCGAGCCGGCGGTGCTCCCGGTGCCGCGCGCCGGGACCGGGCCGGAGAGCGTCGGGTCGGATGGCGTCGGGGTCGAGGCCGTCGGGGTCGGGGTCGGGTCCGAGAGTGCCGGATCCGCGGTTGTCGGGTCCGGGGGCGGCGCGGCCGGGGGCGGTGTGCCCAAGGGCCTGGTGGGTTCAGCCCAGCCGGCGTAGCAGGTCGACCGCCGAGCGGAGCCGGTCCTGTTCGGCGGGGTCGAGGCGGGACTCGATGGCGGTGGCGATCCGGTGTTCGCGGCGCGCGCGCTGGTCGAGCAGCGCGTCGCGGCCGGCCTCGGTGGCGGCGACCAGCAGTTTGCGGCCGTCGGTGGGGTGGGGCTGCTGGGTGACCAGTCCGGCGTCGGTCATCAGCGCGACGGTGCGGGCCATCGACTGGTGGCGGACCCGCTGGAGCGCGGCGAGTTCGGCGACGGTGCAGGAGAGCTCGTCGCGGACCAGCAGGCCGAGGACGGCGGCCTGGTTCTGCGGCAGCTCGTCGTCGGTGCGCAGGGAGCGGACCAGGGTGCCGAGGGCGGCGCGCAGGTCGGCGGCGAGTTCCAGGGTGTCCGGGTGCGGGGCTTCGCTGGGCATGGGAGAAGTCTATCGGCAATTCATACAGCAAGGCTGTACAGCATTGCTGTATGGTTTTTGCCATGCGAATCACCAAGTTCGGACACGCCTGCGTACGCGTCGAGCACCGCGGCACCACCGTCGTCGTCGATCCGGGATCGTTCACCGACCCCGCCGCACTGGCCGGGGCGGACGCCGTCCTGATCACCCACGAGCACATGGACCACTTCGAGGAGTCCCGGCTGCGCGCCGCGCTGGAGGCCGACCCGGCCCTGCGGGTGTGGACCAACCGGGCCGTCGCCGCCCAGCTGGACGGCGTGGCGCAGCGGATCGAGGCGGTCGGTGAGGGCGACGCCTTCGAGATCGGCGGGCTGGGCGTCTCGGTGCACGGCGAGTGGCACGCGCAGATCCACCCGGACATCCCGCGGGTGCAGAACATCGGCTTCCTCTTCGACGGGCGGCTGTTCCACCCCGGTGACGCGTTCACCGTGCCGCCGCACGCCGTGGACACCCTGCTGCTGCCGCTCGCGGCGCCCTGGAGCAAGGCCTCCGAGGTGATCGACTACGTCCGGGAGGCCGGGCCGCGCCAGGCGGTGCCGGTGCACGAGGCGGTGCTCAGCCCGATCGGGTTCGCGGTGCAGACCCGGCTGGTCGGGCCGCAGGGGCCGGGCACGGGCGCGGAGCTGACGGTGCTGGGGGAGGGCGAGAGCCTGGAGCTGGGCTGACGGCGTTGCCCGCCGGCGGCCCGTGCCGACGGTGCTCCTCGCGGGCGGCCCGTGCCGACGGTGCTCCTCGGCGGCTGCCCGTGCCGACGGTGCTCCTCGCCGGCGGCCCGTACTGACGGGCCCGGTGCCGCGCCGGTAGCCTGACGCCATGCTGAAGATCGGACTGACGGGTGGCATCGGCGCGGGCAAGAGCGAGGTGTCCCGGCTGTTCGCCGCGCGCGGCGCGGTGATCGTGGACTCGGACGTGATCGCCCGCGAGGTGGTCGCCCCCGGAACGGACGGTCTGGCGGCCGTGGTCGCCGAGTTCGGACCGCAGGTGCTGCGGGAGGACGGCGCGCTGGACCGTCCGGCGCTCGGGGCGGTCGTGTTCGCCGACCCGGAGCGGCTGAAGGCGCTGAACGCGATCGTCCACCCGCTGGTGCGGGCCCGCTCCGCCGAGCTGGAGGCGGCGGCCGCGCCGGACGCGGCCGTGGTGCACGACGTGCCGCTGCTGGCCGAGAACGGCCTGGCGCCGCTGTACGACCTGGTCGTGGTGGTGGACGCGGCCGACGAGGTACGGCTGGACCGGCTGGTGCGGTTGCGCGGGATGGCCGAGGAGGAGGCCCGGGCCCGGATGGCCGCGCAGGCCTCGCGGGAGGACCGGCTGGCGATAGCGGACCTGGTGATCGACAACAGCGGCGGCCTGGCGGAGCTGGAGGCACGGGTGGACGAGGTCTGGGCGGAGCTGGCGCGGCGCGCGACGGTCTGACGCCGGGCCGGGACCGGGCAGGCCCGGCCCGGGCGGCGCCCCTCCGTTCGGGCGGCGCCTCTTCGTTCAGGCGGCGCCGAGCGGCAGCCGGGCCCGGACGGCGAAGCCGCCCTCGGGCGTCGGCCCGGCGTGCAGGGTGCCGCCGAGGTCGCCGGCCCGGGTGCGCATGCCGCGCAGGCCGTGGCCGCCGGAGGGCAGTTCCGGGTGATCGGCCCGCCCGCCGCTGGCTTCGGCGTCCCCGTCGGCGGCGGGGGAGTTGACCACCGTCAGGCGCAGCCCGTCCGGTGCGACCTCGACGGTGACGGCCACCTCGGCGGCCGGGGCGTGCTTGTGCGCGTTGGTCAGCGCCTCCTGGACGATCCGGTAGGCCGCGTACTGCACGGCGGGCACCGGGTCGGGCAGCCCCTCGTCCGGTCCGCTGACGGTCAGCCCGACCGCCAGTCCGGCCAGCCGGGACTCCTCGACCAGGGCGGGCAGCCCGCGCAGCGAGGGCGCCTGTCCGGCGGGGGTGGTCAGCACGCCCAGCAGGCCGCGCAGTTCGGTGAGCGCCTGGAGGCCGAGGGCGCGGATCAGGCCGAGGGTCTCCCGGACGGCGGCCGGGTCCTCGGCCCGGGCGACCTGCCCGGCGCCCGCGTGCAGGGTGATCAGCGAGACCCGGTTGGACACCACGTCGTGCATCTCCCGCGCGAGCCGGGCGCGTTCGGCGGCCACCGCGCGCTCCTCGGCGTGCCGGCGGGCCTCCTCCAGCAGCCGGTTGCGCTCGCCGAGCAGCCGGTTGCGTTCGGCCAGCACGGCGACGGTGCGGGCGCGCTGGTGGGAGGTCAGCCCGAGGGCGAGCGGCACGGCGCAGAAGACCAGCGGGTCCTCGATCAGGTTGGCGAGCTCGGACGGGGCGTCGACGTCCCCGAGGTCGAACGGGACGAGCAGCCGCAGCCCGGCCAGCGCCGCCAGGACGTACACCGGCGCGGTCCGGCCGCGCCGCGCGGCCAGCCCGTAGAGGGCGACGGCCAGCGGGAGTTGGCCGCTCAGCAGGGTGACCGCGGTGACCGCGGCCGGGTGCCGGCCCCGCAGGGCCAGGGCGAGCGCGCCGAGCGCCATCAGGCCCGCGTTGGTCCCCGGCGAGGCGGTCGGGCCGACGTCCGGGTCGTTGGCGGCGAGCGGGACGAGGACCAGCAGCACCAGGGCGGTCGGCGCGAGGGCGCGGACCGGGCGGGGCAGGTGCAGCGGCGGGCCGGGCAGCGGTGCGGCGAGGTCGGCGGCCGACTGGTCGGCGGACGCCTGGTCGGTGGGCTGCTGCATGAGGGGCATGCTGCCACAGCGGCGCGGCACCGGGACGGCCGTCGGACCGAGTGGCTGGGAAGGGACTGGTTAAAGGCCCTGGCAGGAGGAGAGCATGGCGGGATGGATGATCGTTTCTCGCCCGGGCCGCACCCCGCCGGGCCGCCGGTGGTCGAACGGCTCGCGCAGTACGGCCGCGCCGAGCAGGAGGAGATCCTCGGCCCCGGGGAGGACCCGTACGGCGTCGCCCACACCGGGCTGACCTTCCTGCCCAAGGAGATCCACTTCGGTGTCCGGGCCGCCGACGGCCGACTGGTCGCTCACACCGGGCTGCTGCCGCTGCCGCTCACCGTGGGCGGCACCGACCTGACCGCCATGGGGGTCGGCGGGGTCTGCGTCGCGCCCGACCGGCGCCACAGCGGCCTCGCGCGGGCCGTGGTCGGGGCCGCCATCGACCACGCGCGCACGCTCGGCCACCGGTACGCGCTGCTGTTCTGCCGACCGCCGCTGGCCGCGTTCTACCGGGGGCTCGGGTTCCGGGAGGTGGCGGAGGGGGTGACGGTGGAGCAGCCGGAGGGCCGGCTGGCGGAGATGCCGCTGCGCACCATGTGGGCGCCGCTGGCGCCGGGGGCCGGATGGCCGGAGGGGCCGGTGCGGCTGCGGTCGCTGCCGATGTGAGGCGGGCTCGGGGCGCCCCGGCCGGGACCGCCGCCGGTGCGGCGCCGGGCCGGGCGCTCGTCGCCGCCCCGTGGGGTCCGGCCGGGTGGTCGACACCGCCGCGGCGTCGGGTCAGGCGCTCGTCGCCGCCGCCGTGGAGTCCGCGTGCGCCACGGCGGCGCGGGCCAGGGCGCGGACCATGGGGTGTGCCCGGGTGCCGTCGCCGGACAGCTCGGGCTGGAACAGCGAGGCCAGGAAGAACGGGTGTCCGGGCAGCTCCAGGACCCGCACCTCGCCCGAGGCGTCCGCGCCGCTGAACCGCAGGCCGTGCGCGGTCAGCCGGTCCAGGTAGGCGGAGTTGAGGCCGTACGCGCAGTGGTAGCGCTCCTGGGTGCGGGTGGCGCCGAGGACCCGCTCGGCGAGGCTCCCGGGGGTGATCGCGACGGCCCCCTCGTGGCCGACCAGTGAGCAGGCCAGCGGGGCGATCACCTGCTGCTCCGCCTCCGGGTGCTCCTCGCCGTGGACGGCCCCGGCGAGGCCGCAGACGTTCCGGGCGTACTCCAGCACCGCGTGCTGGAACCCGGCGCAGGTGCCCAGGAAGGGGATGCCGCGTTCGCGGGCGGTCCGGACGGCGGCCAGCGCGCCCGCCTCGCTGCGGTAGGGGCTGCCGGGCAGCAGCCAGACCGCGTCGAAGCCGTCCAGGGCGCCGGGTGCGGCGGCGTCCCCGGTCGGGATCCAGTAGGCGTCCAGGACGAGGTGGTCGTGCTCGGCGAGGGCGGCCAGCAGGCCCGGGATCCGGGCGTGCGAGCGGACGGCGGGGGAGCGGTCGCCGACCAGGGCGATCCGCGGGGTCAGGTAGGTCATGCGGCTATCCTGACCCCGCACCCGAGATCAGCGCCAACGATGATTCCTTAAGTATCGATCAGATCGGTTGATGACCGCCGTGGACCCGCAGCAGCTGCGCACCTTCGTCACCGTCGCCCGCCTGGCCTCCTTCTCGGAGGCGGCGCGGGAGCTCGGCTACACCCAGTCCGCGGTCTCCCAGCAGATCGCCGCGCTGGAGGCGGACCTCGGCACGACACTGCTGTCCCGCCGGCCGGTCGGCCCGACCGCGGCCGGGCGGCGGCTGCTGGAGCACGCCGCACCGCTGCTGGTCCGGCTGGAGGCGGCGCGCGCCGACGTCGCGCGCCTGGCCGGAGCCCCGAGCGCCCGGCTGGTGCTCGGGGCCACTCCGCTGGCGGTCGGGGCGACCCTGGGGCGTGCGCTCGGCGAGGTGCGCCGGGCCCATCCGCTGACGGAGCCGGTGGTCCGGGTCCTCGCCCAGGACGTGCTGCCCGCCCAGGTCGCCACCGGCGAGGTCGACCTCGCCCTGATCGACGGGCTGGCCGCGCCCAGCGACCCGCTGCCGCTGCCCGACGTCGGCCCGCTGCGCACCGTCGCGGTGGCCGAGCGGCCGGTCGCCGTCGCGCTGCCCGTCGGCCACCCGCTGGCCGGCCGCGGCGGCCTCGCGCTCGCCGACCTCTCCGCCGCCCGCTGGCTGGACGCCCCCGACCTCACCCCGACGGCGGCCCGGCTGCGCGCGGCCACCGGCGTCGACGGCTTCCGGCCCGCCATCCGCTACCAGGGCACCGACGTGCACGGACTGCTCGCGCTGGTGGCGGCCGGGCACGGGCTCACCCTGCTGCCCGAACCGGTGCTCGCGGCGGCACCCGGGGTCGGGTACGCGCCGATCGCCGCGCCCCGGCTGGTGCACCGCACCGAGCTCGTCCACGGCAGCCTGCCGGAGGGGCCGGCGGCCCTGCTGGCGCGGCTGCTGGCGCGGTCCCGGGCCTGAGCGGCCCGTCGGAGGCGCCGAATTCGGTTGCGCGGGCCGCCGGTGCCGATGACATCATCACGCGATGAATACCAGTACGACGATCATCAGACGAGTGCGGACCGACGAGTGGCAGCAGCTCAGGGACACCCGCCTGGACGCGCTGCTCGACCCGGTCGCGGCCGTGGCCTTCCTGGAGACCCACGAGCAGGCCGTCGCCAAGCCGGACGAGTTCTGGCAGGACCGCACGACCCGGGCGGCGACGGACCCGCATGTGGCGCAGTTCATCGCGCAGGCCGAGGACGGGACCTGGCTCGGCTCCATGACCGGAGTGGTCGAGCGGTCCGGCGGGGACGGGGCCCTGGAGGGCGACGTCGTCGAGGTCGACCAGGTGCACGTGGTCGGCGTCTACGTCCGGCCGCGGGCGCGCGGCACCGGGCTGGCGCTCGACCTGATCCGGACCGTCCAGGAGTGGGCGTGGTCGCTCACCGAGCCCCGGATCGAGCGGGTGCGGCTGTTCGTCCACGAGGACAACCCCCGCGCCGAGGCGATGTACCTCAAGGCCGGCTTCGAGCCGTCCGGGGTGGCGCTGCCGGTGCCCGGCGGCGGGACCGGCCGGGAGGTCGAACTGGCGGTCCTGCGGGGCTGACCGGCCGCCCGGCCCGCGGGCCGGGCCCGGGGGCGGACCCGAAGGAGCCGCCCGGCCCGTCCGGTCCCCAGTTACGGACGGGCCGGGCGGCCGGCTGCGGGGCGCCGCGGGGGC
>NZ_JBHXTL010000158.1:0-19718 GCF_042677365.1 Kitasatospora sp. NPDC127116 | reverse complement strand
CCCCCGTACGGAACGGGGGCGGCCGGCCCTTTCACGTGCCGGAGTGCCGGAGATCCCGGGATCCCGAGAGCCCGAGGGCCGCAGAGCCGGCCAACGACGGAGCCGGCCCACGACGGAGCCGGCCCGCGGCGGAGTCAGCCCGCGGCGGCGACGCCCGCCTCGCCCATCGCACCGATCCGCCCGAGCAGGTCGACGATCCGGGACTGGACGTCCTCGCTGGTCGAGCGCTCGGCGAGGAAGAGCACGGTCTCGCCGGTCCGCAGCCGGGGCAGTTCGCGCGGGTCGAGGTCCACGGAGGTGTAGACCACCAGCGGGGTGCGGTGCAGCCGGTCGTTGGCGCGCAGCCAGTCCAGCAGGCCGACCCGGCGGCGGCGGATCTGCAGCAGGTCCATCACCACCAGGTTGGGCTGCACACTGCTGGCCCGGGCCACCGCGTCGTTCTCGTCCACCGCGTGCTCGACGTGCATGCCGCGCCGCTCCAGGCTGCTGATCATGGCGGCGGCGATGTCCGGGTCGCCCTCGACCAGCAGCACCCGCGGGGCGTGGTGCTCGCCGTCGCGCGGTGCGAGGGCGCGCAGCAGGACGGCCGGGTCGGCCCCGTACGCCGCGTCCCGGGTGGCCTGGCCGAGGCCGGCGGTGACCAGCACCGGGACCCGGCGGTTGAGCGCCGCGGTGCGCAGCGACTGGAGCGCGGTGCGGGTGATCGGGCCGGTCAGCGGGTCGACGAAGAGGGCGGCGGGGAAGCCGGGGACCTGGGCGTCCACCTCCTCGCGGGAGCGGACGATCACCGGCAGGTAGCCGCGTGCCTGGAGGGCCTGCTTGGTGGCCGGGTCGGGCTCGGGCCAGACCAGCAGCCGGCGGGTGTTGGCCAGTTCGCCGGTCGGGGCGGACGGCTGCTCGTCGGCGGGCCGCTCGTCGGCGGGCGGGAGCTCGGCCATCGGGCGCGGCGCGGTCCGGTGGGCCTCGGCCGGTACGGGCGGCTGCGGCGCGGTGGCGGGCACCGGCGCGGGGCCGAGCTGGCGCGGCGGGGCGAGCTCGCCCAGGCCGGTGCCGACCGGGCGGGGGCCGGACGGCTCCTCGGCGGCGGGCAGGGCGGCGCGGGCGGGCGCCAGCGCGGTGCCGGGGGAGGGCAGCGCCTGGCCGACCTGGCCGACGTGCTCGACCTGGCCGACCGGACCGGCCGGAGCGGAGGCGTTCACCAGGGCGTCCGGGTCCGGTCCCGGCGGGACGGCCAGCCGGCGGCGGCGTCCGGTCGGCGCGGCGGCGCCCGGTTCGGGCAGCGCGGGCGCGGGACCGGCCGGCAGGGCGTGCTCCAGGCCGGGGTAGACCGGGGCGTCGGCCGCTCCGGGCAGGGCGAAGCCGCCGGAGGACTCCTCGGTCGAGGGCAGCGCGCGGCGGCGCCGGTGCTTGGTCTCGCCCGGGGCCTGCTCCTGGGCGGCCTCGGTGGTCGGGGCGGTCGGGGTGCCGGCCGGCGGGGTGCCGTCCGGGGCGGTGGGCGCGGGGGCCGGGCCGAGCGCGAGCGGCTCGCGCCCGCCGGGGCGGTTCGGCGGCGCCCGGTGGCCCTCGACGGGCACGGCGTAGGCGGGGCCGGAGCGGCCGTCGTCCTTGCCCCACGGGTCGCTCTGGGCCCCGTCCGGTCCGGGCAGGCCCTGGCGGCCGTACGCGGGGTCGTTGCCGGTGCCGTTCCACTGCTCGGGGACGGCCCGCTCGACCCGGGCGGGGGCGTTCGGCCACTGGTCGGCCGGAATGTCGGGGGCATCGGGGGTGCCGGAGGTGCCGGGAGTGCCGGGAGTGCCGGGGGTGTCGGACTCCGGGGCCTCGGCGGCCGGTCGGCCTCGGCGGCCGCGCCGTTCGGCGGGGGGCTCCTCGGCGGGTGCCCGCTCCGCGGCGGGGGCTTCGGGGGCCTCGGCGCCGGGCTGTTCGGCGGTCGCCGCGGGTTCGGTGCTCTCACCGCTGCTGGGCAGCTGCGGGATGCCCGGAAGCTCGGGCAGGACGGCGCTGTCGCTCTCCTTGGGCCGGTCGGAGCGGCCTTCGGCGGCGGCGCGCTCGGCGGCGGCCTTCGCGGCGACCGGGTCCAGCGGCAGCTCGACGACGTACGTGGTGCCGGCCTTGCCGGGCAGCTCGTGCGGCTGGAGCACGCCGCCGTGGCGCTCGACCACCGCGCGGGCTATCGGCAGGTGGACGGGGCTGCCGCCGACGCCGGGGCCGCGGATCTCGACCCGGGCGACCTCGCCGCGCTGGGCGGCGGCCAGCACGACGGTCGGCAGGTCGGGTGCGGGCGGCAGCGCGGGAGTGGCGGCGCCGTTCAGCCCGGGCACGGCCAGGCCGGGGGAGGGGGCGTCGGGGGGGTCCAGGGCCAGTCCGATGCCGCTGACGTCGGCGACCAGGTGGGCCAGTGCCTGGGCGAGCCGCCGCTCGTCGGCGATCACCTCGACCGCGGCGGCGTGCACCGAGAACCGCACCCGGCCGGGGCCGACCAGCTCGCCGGCCACGTCGACGGCCCGGCGGACCACCTTGTCCAGGCCGACCGGCACCCGGGGCGCGGGCGTCCGCCCGTCCTTGGCGTCCTTGCCGGCCTTGGGCTCCTTGCCGTCCTTGCTGTCCTTGCCGTCCTTGGCCTCGCTGCCGGCGCTCTCGCCGGCCTCGCAGCGCTGGTGGTCGAGCACCCCGTCGATCAGCTTCCCGAACCGGCGGCACTCGGCGGCCAGCCGGCGCAGCGTCCAGTTGGCCTCCGGCCAGAGCTGGCCGGCCGGGTCGGCGGCGAGCGCGTCGAGCCGCTGGTTCAGCGCGTTCAGCGCGCCGCCCAGCTCGCTCTCCAGGACGGCGGTGAGGTGCTCGTTGCGGGCGACCAGGGCGAGTTCGCGGCTGCGGTCGGTGAAGGTCATCACCGCGCCGACCAGCTGGTCGCCGTCCCGGACCGGGGCGGTGGTGAGGTCGACGGTGACCGGCCGGCCGTCCTTGCGCCACAGCACGGTGCCGCGCACCCGGTGCTTGCGGCCGGAGGTCAGGGTGTCCAGCAGCGCCGACTCCTCCAGCGCCAGCGGGGTTCCGTCGGCCCGGGAGTGCTGGATCAGCGGGTGCAGTTCGCGCCCGCCCAGCTCGCTCGCCCGGTACTCCAGGATGTGCGCGGCGGCCGGGTTGACCAGCACGCAGCGGCCTTCGAGGTCCACGCCGAGCACGCCCTCGGCGGCGGCGCGCAGGATCATCTCGGTCTGCTTGTGCTGGCGGCGCAGCTCGGCCTCGACGCCTAGCCGGCCGGACAGGTCGCGGACCAGCAGCAGGAGCAGGTCGGAGGAGGAGGGCGAGTTCTCGCGGTACGAGTCGTACGGGGAGCGCGCGTAGCCGCGGCCGTCGCCGTCGTCGGCGAAGTCGTTGCCGGAGACCTCGACCGGGAAGGTGGTGCCGTCGGTGCGGTGGGCGGTCATCCGGACCGGGCGGTCGAGGGCCTCGTCGTCGCGGGTGGCCGGGCGCATCGAGCCGGGGATGCGGCTGGGGTCGAACTCGGGCAGCAGACCCAGCACGCCCATGCCGACCAGTGAGGTGCCCGGCGCCTGCAACGCCTGGACCGCCGCGCTGTTGGCGTCCACGACGGTGCCGTTGCTGTTCACCAGCAGCAACGCGTCGGGCAGGGCGTCGAGTATGGCGGCGAGGCGAGCAGCGCCTCGGATCGGCCTGCTGCTCACGTCGACAGGTCTCCTCGGCTCGGGGCAGCTCCTCCGGAGACGGCAGTATCTCATTCTTCTTTGCGGCGGGGTCGACCCGCCTAGTAACGTTGGCGGTGGTTGGTGCCGAGCCCCACGGTTGTGGCATCATCACTGACACACGGAACGGGTCCGCTCGCGCGGATGCGATCCATGTGGGGAGGCTTCGCCTAGTCCGGTCTATGGCGCCGCACTGCTAATGCGGTTTCGGGGTTATTCCTGATCGAGGGTTCAAATCCCTCAGCCTCCGCCAGTCGGGAGCCCCCGTCGACGATCTCGTCGACGGGGGCTCTTCGCGTTCCCGGACACAGCGCGGGTGCGGGTGCGGGTGCGGGTGCGACCCGGAGCGGGGCCCCGAGCGGGGCCGGAGGGGGTCGGCGGGGGCCCGGATCAACCGATTTCGTCCTACGCCGCAGGTCATGTAATGTTGTCCCCGCAACGCCCCGGAGACAACGTTCACCAGGGCGAGCGCTCATAGCTCAACGGATAGAGCACTTGACTACGGATCAAGAGGTTGCAGGTTCGAATCCTGCTGAGCGCACCAACCTTCGCAAGATCGGGTTCGCCCGTTCCTTGCGCTCATAGCTCAACGGATAGAGCACTTGACTACGGATCAAGAGGTTGCAGGTTCGAATCCTGCTGAGCGCACCATCGAGAAGCCCCCGGCCACCGGCCGGGGGCTTCTCCCGTTCCCCGGCGCGCCGGGCCACTGATTCGAACAGAGCCTTTCGGTGGATGGTTCCGTCCCGGGGACCGGTGTCCCCCGGATGGGTCCGGAGTTCCCGTTCTTGCGGCCGTTCGAGTGGTGCCGATTGCCGCCTAATGGATGAAATGCAGCTGTTTCGGGTACATCCCGTCCTGCCGCCCGAATGACCGCCGATCGGGTGGGACACGGCCAAAAGCACAGGTGTCGCCGTATGCCCGGCCCAGGGCCGTGATTCCTTTTCGTCGGATCTTGTGCAGCCTGCCCGCCTGCCCGCCAGCCCGGCAGCCCACCGCGAAGGAGAGCCGGATGAGCCGACAGTTTTCCCTTACGGCTGCCGCCCTGGCCGTCCTCGCGACCGGGCTGCTGACCACGTGGAACGCCCCGCTCTCGGTGGCCCGCCAGTCCCCCGACACCTGGTCCGCCGAGCACCGGGCGGTGCTGCCCTCCGGACTTTCGGTCCGGTTCGATCTCGACGCCGCCCCGGGCACCGGCGTCACCGCCGCACCGGGCGAACTGGCGGACCGCTCCGCCGCCGGTCTCCCCGCCGCCCGCTATGCCGACGGAATGCGGCCGGGAGATCCCGCGCAGACCTTCGACCTCGCCCCCGACCGTCCGCAGGCGGACGGCTCCTGGCGCACCGTGGGAACGCTCCGGCTGGATTTCTCCCGCCCGGTCCGCAATCCCCGGCTGCACCTCAGCGGCCTGGCCGCGCTCGCCACCGGGAATTCCGGCAGCACCAGCACGGCAACCCGGCTGACCGTGACCGGAGGCTCGCCGGCCGCCCCCGCCCTGGTCGACCGCACGGACTGGCCCGGCTGGACGGTCGAGGGCAACGTCCTCGCCCCCGCGAGCCCGGACGGGGCGTCCGACGGCGAACCCGGTTCGGCGGCCGAGGGCTCGCTGGAACTGGCCGGCACGGTCCGCACCGCGGTGTTCCGGGTCGAGCAGCGCTCCGTCGCCCGGGCCGGCAGCACCACCGCCCCGCCCGTCCTGCACCAGGCCTACACCGTCACCGTCGACGAGGGCCTCGGCACCGCCCCGCAGGACTACGGCAACGCCTCGCACGTGGTCACCGACCTCTTCCTGGGCGCCGACGCGGCCGGTCCGGCGCGCACCGCCGGCAGCCGTTCCGCCAAGGACCCGGGCAGCGGGCCGCTGGTCCGGCCCGACCACGGGGCGGCCCCGCGCAGCCCGTTCGACGGCCCCCGGGCCGGTCTCCAGCCCGGCCGCGGCGAGTACCAGGGCGCCGACCCGGCGATCGCCTTCCCCGCCGATGCCGCGATCGGCCACTACTACCGGCTCACCGTCCCGGTCGCGGTCGGCGACCAGCCCGCGACCCTGGCCGGCTGGATCGACTTCGACCGCACCGGCCGGTTCGACCCCGCGGAGCGGGTGCAGACCGAGGTCCCGCCGGGCGCCGACACCGCCACCCTGGAGTGGACCGTCCCGGCCGGTGCGGCCTCCGGCGGGACCTGGGCCCGGCTGCGGATCGGCCGCGACGGCGGCCAACTCGTCTCCTCCGGTGGGTTCGCCGACTCCGGACAGGTCACCGACCAGCGGATCGAGCTGACCGTCGGCGCCGCCCGGCCGGAGATCGCCGAGCCGGTCGACGGGGCCGTGCTCGCCGACGCCCGCCCGCGGATCGGCGGCGGGGGCGCGGTGTCCGGTGCCACGGTGGAGGTCGTCGAGGGCGACACCGCGCTCTGCAAGGCCAAGGTCCTGCGCGGCGGCGACTGGTCCTGCCGCCCCGACACCGGGCTGGCACCCGGTCCGCACGCCCTCACCCCGGTGGAGACCACCACCGGCGGTGTGGTGCTGCGCGGCGAGCCGGTCGGGGTCAGCGTGAAGAGCGTGCCGCCGGGCGCCCCCGCGCTCACCGTCCCCGCCTACACCAACGACCCGGGGCTCCGGCTCACCGGCACCGGCGAGGCGGGCAGCACCGTCTCGGTCGTCGAACGGGGCTCGGGCGACGACCTGTGCATCACGGGGGTGCCGGCGGACGGCCGGTGGTCCTGCCTGCCGGTCGAGAACCTGACGGACGGGAAGCACCTGCTCACCCCGGTCGCGGTCGACGCGGCGGGGAACCGGACGGCCGGGCCGCCGGTGGAGCTGGTCGTCGACACCGGCCTGCCGCAGCGGCCGGTGCTCACCTCCCCGGCCCCGGGGGAGACCGTGCGGGTCAGCCGGCCGAAGCTGGCCGGCCGGGCGGAGCCGGGAGGGAACGTGCTGGTCACGGTGTGGTCCGGGGCGTCCTCGGAGGCGGAACGGCGGACGGTGCTCTGCGGGGCCACGGCGGCGTTCGACGGGAGCTGGAGCTGCACGGCCAACCGGGACCTGACGGACGGGGACCAGTGGCTGCTCGTCACGGCGACCGACCGGGCGGGCAACGAGGTCGCGGCGGAGCCGGTGCCGGTACGGGTCGCCGCTGCGGGCGCGGTGCCCGATCCGGCGGCGTCGAGCCCGGCGGCGTCGGGTCCGGTGGCGTCGAGCCCCGCGGCGTCGGGTTCGGTGTCGCCGAGTCCGACGGCACAGGGTTCGACGGCACAGGGTTCGACGGCAGTCGGTCCGACGGCTTCGGCTCCGGCCGCGGAGGTGTCGAGCCCGGTGGCCGGGAGCCCGACCAGGTCGGCCTCGGCCTCGGCCCGGCCCAGTCCGACGACGGCAGCGACGACGGTGTCGGCGTCCGGTCCGGCGGCCAGCCCTGCGGCACCCGGGTCGGCGGTGCCGGGCCCGGTGGCGTCCGGTGCGTCGGCGGTGCCGTCGAACCTCGCCGGGTCGGGCCCGAGCGCTCAGGGTTCGGCGGTGGCCTCGCCGAGCCCGTCGGTCGCGGCGGTGCCTTCGGAGGTGCCCGCGGCGCTGCCGATCGTGGTTCCGTCGGCGGGAGCCCGGCCGGTGACGGCGGGTCCGGTGGTGGCGTCGTCGGTGGCACCGAAGTCGCGTCCGGACGCTTCGGCCCCGGCGCCGGCCACCGTGACCACCGCGTCCGTCGCGTCCACCGGGCTCGTCGCCCCGATCCCCTCGACCACCGCGACCGTCTCCCCGGCTCCGGCTCCGGCTCCGGCCCCGGCCGACGGTGTCGGCGCCTTGCCGGCCGCTGTCGCCGCGGTGCAGTCCGCGCCCTCGCCGGCCGGGACCGCCGGAGCGGCCGCCGGAACCGCCGGAGCTGCCGACTCGGCCGGGGCCGTCGCCGAACCCGCCGAACCCGCCGAACCCGCCGAGTCCATCCGATCTGCGGCCCGGCCGTTGGCGGCTCCTCCGGCGGAGCCGTCGCAGGGCGCGTCCGGACGGCCCGGGGAGGCCGGCCGGCGCGGTTGGCTCGCCGGAGTCCTGCTGGTGCTCACCGGTCTGGGGCTGATCACCCGTCGGGTGTTCGCCCGCAGGGCCGGTGCTCCTCGGCGCTGATCGGCGCCGAACTGTCCCGACCATCCGCTCATGTGCCTGCGCGTCAGGTCGGCTTTGGATGATTCGTCAGTAAATGTCGACACACCTCGGTTCAAATGTCGCATTTGATGACGTATGAACTTAGCCTGACCCTGGCACTGCCCGTCAGATCCGGGCCGCCCGTTGCGCGACACACCGACCCAGAGGATCCGTGCATGGACGTCACCCGCGATTCTTCGCAGCGACCCGACAATCTGCCCAAGGTGCTTCCGCCGGCAGTGCCGGAACGTTCCGCCTTCGGCTCCAGCCCGCTGGCCAGAACCACGGCCATCAGGACCGTCACGTCGGACGGCCCGGCCGACAGCGGGCCGGCGACCACCCCGCTGGCCGTCGTCCCGAGCCCCGCGCACGCCGGCCCGGCGGACCGGCGCGACCCGCTGGAGACGGCCGCCCCCGAGACCGTCGAGCTGCTGGACGCCACGGCGGCCGGAACCCAGACCACCACCACCTCCCGGCGCCCGCCGCGCGCCGACCAGGCGCTGCGCGAGCACCGCGCCGCCGCGCTGCCCGGCTGGATCGCCCTGCTGGCCGTGCTGATCGGCGTGGCCGGTGTGCTGTTCGTGCTGCTGCGCACCGGCGTCATCCCGTACTGGGACGCGCTGCCCGACCTGCGCGGCACCGCCGCACGGGAGAGCGGCCGGGTGGAGGTGGACGCGCAGTGGATCGCCGCGGCGGCCGCGGCCGGCCTGCTGGTGGTGCTCGCGCTCGCCGGACTGCTGGCCAACGCGGGCGGCGAGACCCGGGTGCTGACCCGCTGGGGCCGCTACCGGGGCACTGTCCGCCGGGCCGGCCTGGTCTGGGTCAACCCGCTGCTGCGCCGTCGTCGGGTGGACGTGCGGCTGCGGCACTGGCGCAGCGAGCCGGTCAAGGTGGTGGACCGCACCGGCACGCCGATCGTGGTCCGGCTGCTGATCGTCTGGCGGGTCAAGGACACCGCGCGGGCGCTGCTGGCGATCGAGGACCACGAGAGCTACCTGCGCGAGCAGGTCCAGGCGGTGCTCACCCGCACCGCGTCCACCCTGCCCTGCGACAGCAACGCGGCCCCCGGTCCCGCGCTGCGCGACGGGCAGTGGTTCGCCGACGAGATGACCAGGGCGCTGGCGGCCGAGGCCGCCCCGGCCGGCCTGGAGGTCTACTCGGTGCAGCCGCTGGCCCTGGAGTACGCGCCCGAGGTGGCCGAGTCGATGCGCCGGCGCCGGCTGGCCGACCTGGACGCGGGCCTGCGCACGGTGCTGGTGGACGACGCGGTGGAGGCGGCGGCGCTCGCCGTCCGCCGTCTGGAGCGGGCGACCGCGCACGAACTGGACGAGGCCGCCCGCAGCGCGCTGATGGAACAGCTGCTGGTCGCCTTCGTCGCCCCGGCCGGAGTGGCCGCCTCGGTACCGTCCCCGGCCGCCCGCGCCGGGCGGAAGGAAGGACGACCCGCATGAGGATAGCCACCGGCGCGTACGCCGAACCCGCCGTCACCATCGGCTCAGGCGGCCCCGACGGTGATCCCGGTCTGATCGGCTTCGAGGAGCGACTCGGCAGCATCCCCGCGATCGCGGGCTGCGGCTGCCCGAACTGCGTCGTCCGGCCGCGCACCGCCCGCTCCGCGGCGGCGGCCGGCGGCAGCCGAATACACCGGGCCGTGCGGAGCACCTGTCTGGCCACCACCGTGCTGGCGGGCGCCGGCGTCGTCGGCCTGACGGCCGGCGCCGGATCCGCGCACGCCGCGGCCGGGAAGCAGGGCTGGGACGGGTCCAAGTACTGGTTCAAGAACGGCTCCGGCGAGTGGCGTTGGACCAGCCACTACGACGTCTACGCGAGCCGCACCGGGCAGTCCGCCGGCTCGGCCGGCGCCACCGCCCAGGCCGCCTCCAACGGTTCGGCCTCCTCCGCGGGGATGCGCCAGGGCTGGGACGGGTCCAAGTACTGGTTCAAGAACGGCTCCGGCGAGTGGCGTTGGACCAGCCACTACGACGTCTACACGAGCCGCACCGGGCAGTCCGGCGGCTCGGCCCAGGCCCCCGCGCAGCCCGCGGCCCCCGCGAGCCGTCCGTCGGCCAAGTCCTCGCCGGCCCCCGGAAGCATGGAGGCGGCCATCGACTACGCGCTCGCCCAACTGGGCAAGCCGTACGTCTGGGGCGGCAACGGCCCGTCCGGCTACGACTGTTCGGGGCTGGTCCAGCAGGCCTACCGGCGCGCGGGGATCAGCCTGCCGCGGGTGGCCGACGACCAGTACGCGGCGACCACGCCGATCAGCGCCGGGCAACTGCGCCGCGGCGACCTGGTGTTCTGGTCCGACAGCGGCCGGGCCTCGGGGATCCACCACGTGGGGATCTACCTGGGCGGCGGCACCTTCGTGGAGGCGCCCCGGCCGGGGACGACCGTCCGGATCTCGACCCTCAGCCCGGGCTACTACCCGACCCACTTCGGCCGGCCGTAGCCGCGGAACCCGAACGCGGTCCGGGCCCCGACAGCGGCGCGCTGTCGGGGCCCGGACCGCGTCCAGGGCGGCTGCGGGGCGGAGCAGCCGTGGCGCCGGGCGGGCTCAGGCGGAGGCGGCGTCCAGCAGGGCGGTCTGCTCCGGGGTGAGCTCCAGGGTGGCGCCGGCCAGCAGCGGCGGGAGCTGCTCGATGGTGCGGGCGCTGGCGATCGGGGCGGCGACCGTCGGACGGGCGGCGAGCCAGGCCAGGGCGACGGAGGCGAGCTCCACCTCCAGCTCCGCGGCGACGGAGTCCAGCGCCTCCAGCACCTTGGGGCCGCGCGGCTCGGCCAGGTAGCGGGCGGCGCCCTCGGCGCGGGCGCTCTCCACGCCGTCGACCCCGGGACGGTACTTGCCGGTCAGGAAACCGGAGGCCAGCGCGTAGTACGGGACGGTGGCCAGACCGTGCTCGGCGACCACGTCGGCCAGCGGGCCCTCGAAGGTGCCGCGCGAGACCAGGTTGTAGTGCGGCTGGACGGCGACGTACTTCGCCAGGCCCTCGCGCTCGGCGAAGGCCAGCGACTCGGTGAGCCGCTCGGCGGAGATGTTGGAGGCGGCGACCGCCCGGACCTTGCCCTCGCGGACCAGCTCGTCCAGCGCGGTGACGAACTCCTCGACCGGGGTGTCGTCGTCCCGGTGGGTGTAGTAGAGGTCGATCCGCTCGACCCCCAGGCGGCGCAGCGAGTCCTCGGCCGCGGCCTTGACGTTGGCGGCGCCCAGGCCGCTGCGCTCGGCGTGCATGCCGACCTTGGTGGCGATCACGATGTCCTCGCGGTTGCCGCGGCTGCGCAGCCAGTTGCCGAGGACGGTCTCGGACTCGCCGCCGGTGTTGCCCGGGGCCCAGGCGGAGTAGACGTCGGCGGTGTCGACGAAGTTGCCGCCGGCTGCCGCGTAGGCGTCCAGGACGGCGAAGGACTGCTGTTCGTCGGCCGTCCATCCGAAGACGTTGCCGCCGAGGGAGAGCGGGAAGACGGACAGGTCGGAGGTGCCGAGGCGGACCCGGCTGTGGTTTCCGGTCATGGGAGAAGTCAACCGGATTGCGCGGCTGGGCATTCCGTGAACCGCGCGGTCTTCACGGAGCCGTCGTACCGCTGTCGCACGTGGGGGTGGTGTGTTCCGCGCGACGGGGGTCCGGGGTGTGCCCGAGGTGGGCGGATTCGTTAGAGTCCGTGCCATGGCTGACAACGACTACGACCCCGCCGGCAGCACCCAGATGTTCCGGGCGTTCGTCGACGAGAGCCCGGCGCCCCAGGCCCCGGGCAACGTTTCCACCTACGGCAGCAGCAAGAGCGGCAGCCGCACCGGCGTGATCGCGCTGATCGCCGTCGTCGTGCTGGTCGCCCTGGGCGGCGTGATCTGGCTGGCGGTCAAGTGACCCTCGCGCGGGTGACCCTCGTCCGGGTCACCCGCGCGACGGGAGCCGAGCTCCTCAGCAGGGCTTGCGCCAGGCGTCCAGTTCGAGCTTCTTGCGCATCGAGCTGAACCCCAGCGACTTGGCCTTGCCGCAGAACCGGTCCGTGTCGAGCTTGTACTCGACGTGGAAGACCGCCTTGCCCGCCTTGACGAAGGGGGCGACACGGTCGCACTCGTCGAACTGCGAGCACTCCTCGTTGACCGCGAAGTCGAAGTCCGCGAGCAGTGCCGGGATCTGGTCCAGGTCGTTCTTCAGGCCGATGGCCAGGCCGCGTTCGTGGGCGAGCTGCGCCAGCATCCGGTTGTACTTGAGCTGGTCGTCGGCGGTCAGCGGGAAGCCGCTGTTCTGGTTGTAGGCCTCGATGGTGTCCGGCTCGATGGCGTCGAAGCCCTTGCTCCGGCACATGTCGAAGCGGGCGGCCATCAGCGGCCTCAGCTGGTCGAGCTTGCGGATGTCGAACCACTTCTCGCCCTTCCAGCCGGTGTCCGAGCCCTGGAGGGACTTGGCGAAGGCGGCGGAGTCGGGGCGGAAGTTCTCCCAGGAGCCGGCGTTGATGTAGCAGATCACCTTGCGGCCCTTGGCGTGCAGCGCGGCCACCACCGAGGCGTCGTTCTCGAAGCCGTCGATGTCGTAGACCGGGACGTCCACCGACTGGTCGACGGCGCCGCCGAGTTGCCACTGCCAGGCCAGGCCGGGGGTGGGCTGCCAGCGGGCGCCGGCCGGCGGCGGTGCCGGGTTGCCCGGCGGGGTGCCGGTGCCCGGAGGGGTCCCGGGCGGCGGGCTGCCGGCGGGCGTTCCCGGGGCCGGCGCGCCGGCACTCGGGGTGGTGGGCCCGGGGGCCGGGGTGTCCGGGGCGGTGGTGACCGCGTCGGGGGTGCCGGGGGTGCTCGGCGCGGTGGCCGCGGGGGAGTTGCTCGGGGTGCCGTCGGCCGAGTCCTGGTCGTCCTCCGATCCCGAGCTGCTGCACGAGCTGACCAGCAGGGCGGTGGCGGTGGCGAGGGCCAGGGTGGCCGGAAGCAGCCGGTTGCGACGGTTCACGGTAGTCGAACTCCGGATCGGGTCAGGTCAGTTCAGCGGCGTTCAGGCCGTACGGCAGGGTGCGCCAGGGGTTCTCCCCGGCCCCCGGTACGGCGCAGCCGACGCCGGCTCGCCGGGCGGCGATCAGGGCGGCGGCGTCCTGGGCGTTCTCGGTGGGGACGTCGTAGACCAGGTGGCAGAAGCGGGAGGCCGCGTGCCGGCCGGTCCACAGCGGCAGCGTCATGTCGCGGTAGGCGTCCCAGTCGCCCTCGAAGGTCACCAGCAGGTCGGCCAGGCCGACCTCGGCGTAGCCCGGGTCCGGGTGCTCGCCGTGGCCGAACACCACGGTGCCGCAGCCGGCCGCGCGGGCGGCCGTGGCCAGCCGCCGGTAGTGCGCGAGCGCGCCCGGGTGGGTGGTGACCTGGTCGAAGTAGACGCCGGTGATGCCGTGGCGCTGACGGTACGTCAGGATGTCGGCCACCACGGCCGCGTGCGGGCGGCGGCCGTAGTCGGTGTCGGTGTAGCCGACCAGCGGCAGGCCGGCGGCGCGCAGTCGGTCGGCCGCCTCGGCGAAGACGTGGTCCGGGACCTCGCCCGGACCGTCGGCGAGGTTGAGCACGACGGCGGCGATCCGGGCGGGGTCGGCGGCGGCGACCGCCTGCCAGGCCGCCGGGTCCACCGCGGGGTGGACGTACAGCGGCACCAGCAGGCGGCCGTCGGGGGTCTGCCCGGTGGTCATGCGACCACCGGGTCGGGCGTGGGCCCGGCGGTGCCGAGCCACAGGTCGCGCAGGGTGTCGGCGAGGTCCGTCTCCGGGCGCCAGCCGAGTTCCCGGGCGGCGGCCGACACGTCGGCCTGCTGCCAGGAGACCGCGGCCGAGCGTTCGGAGCCCGCCCCGCTCTCGTCGATCCGGCCGGTGAAGCCGGCCGCGGCGACCAGCCCGTCGGCGATCGCCCGGACCTGCCGGGCCCGGCCGGAGGCCAGGTTGAGCACCCGGGGCAGCGGACGTCCGGCGGTGACGGCCAGGCCGACCGCCCCGGCCACGTCCCGGGCGTCGACGAAGTCGCGGTAGGCGGAGAGGTCGCCGACCGTGATCACGCCGTCGGCGCCCTCGGGCGCCACCCGGCGCAGCTCGGCGGCCAGCCGGCCGGGCAGCGAGCCCGCCGGGGCGCCCGGGCCGACCGGGTTGAACACCCGCAGCACCACGGCGTCCAGCGGAGAGCCGGCCACCGCGAGGGAGCCGGCCAGCTTGGTCGCGCCGTACACGCCGACCGGGCGCGCGTCGGCGTCCTCGGTCAGGGACTCGCCCTGCCCGCAGACGCCGTACTCGCCGGCCGAACCGATGTGGACCAGGCGGGCCTTCGGGGCGCCGAGGGAGAGCGCCTCGCAGAGCACCGCCGGGCCGCGGGCGTTCACCTCGGCGAGCTTGACCGCGCTGCCGGCCACCGCGCCGGCGAAGTTGACCACCGCGTCGGGGGCCAGCGCGGACAGTTCCTCGCCGAGCGGGCCGGCCTGGGCGGTGGCCAGGTCCAGCCGGAGATCGTGGGCGGGCCGCCGCCCCGCGGTCAGCACGGTGGCACCGGGCAGTGACCGCAGGACGGCGGTGGCGTGACGGCCGAGGAAGCCGTCGCCGCCGAGGAGCAGAATTCTCACGCGGCCCGTCCGTCGCTCTCGGCGCCCGCGGTGGCGGGCTCGGCGTGCTCGTCGTCCGGGGCGGTGCGGGCGGCCGGGATCGGCAGTTCCGCGACGCTCGGCGTGGTGGCGGTCGACTCGAAGGGCATCAGGACCGGGCGGATGGTCGAGAACTCGGCGTTGGCCCGGTCGTAGTCGTCGGGCCGGCCGATGTCCAGCCAGTAGCCGCCGAACTCGTACGCGGACGGCGGGGTCCCGGCGGCCAGCAGGTCCAGCACCAGCTCGTCGAAGCCCAGCGGCAGGCCGGGGGTGTACTTGGCGAGCGCCGAGCGGGAGACGCCGTACACGCCCATCGAGACGCGGTAGTCGATGCTGGGCTTCTCCTGGAAGCCGGTGATGGTGCCCTCGTCGGCGGTCAGCACGCCGAAGTCGATCTTGACCTGGCGGGCATAGGTGGCAATGGTCAGCGGGGCGCCGGACGCCTCGTGGTGCTTGAGCACCCCGGCGAAGTCCAGGTCGGTCAGGATGTCGCCGTTCATCACCAGGAAGTGCTCGGGCAGGCGGTCCTGCATGGTGAGCAGCGGGCCCATGGTGCCGAGCGGGCTGTCCTCGACGGCGTAGCCGACCCGCAGGCCCCACTGGGAGCCGTTGCCGACGTAGGCGCGGATGATGTGGCCGAGGTGGCCGATGGCCAGGGTGACGCTCTGGAAGCCCGCGGCGGCGAGCTGGCGCATCACGATCTCCAGGATCGCGTGCTGGTCGCCGATCGGAACGAGCGGCTTGGGAAGCGCGGTGGTGTACGGGCGGAGACGGACGCCCTTACCGCCGGCCAGGATCACTGCGTGCATGGTGTTTCCCCCACGGAAAGGATGTGCAGGACACGAACCTTGGTTACCAGGACGAGCAAGATCGGTTACGGCGGGTCAGACGTTGTAGATGTCGGTCTTGTAGCGGGCCAGGTTGGCCGGGTCGCGGAAGAACTCGATGGTCTGCTCCAGGCCCTGCTCCAGGCTGAACTGCGGGGCCCAGCCGGTGGCCGCGCGCAGCCGCGACGCGTCCGCGACCAGGCGCATGACCTCGGAGTTGGTCGGACGGATGCGCTGCTCGTCCTCCTTCACCACCAGGTCCACGCCCATCAGCTTGCCGACCAGGGTGACCAGGTCGCCGACCGAGATCTCGCCGCCGGTGCCGGCGTTGAAGGTCCGGCCGACCACCGACTCGGCGGCCGCGGTGCCCACCGTGCGGAAGGCGTTGGCGGTGTCCTTGACGAACGTGAAGTCGCGGGTCGGGCGCAGGTCGCCGAGGGTGATCTCGGTCTGGCCGGCCGCGACCTGGGCGATCACGGTCGGGATGACGGCGCGCATCGACTGGCGCGGGCCGAAGGTGTTGAACGGGCGCAGGGTGACGACCGGGGTCTCGAAGCTGGCGTGGTAGCTGTCGGCCAGCCGGTCCCCGCCGGCCTTGGAGGCGGCGTACGGGGACTGGGTGTTGATCGGGTGGTCCTCGGTGATCGGCACGGTCTGCGCGGTGCCGTAGGTCTCGCTGGTGGAGGTGTGCACCAGGCGGGGGATCTCCAGGTGGCGCACCGCCTCCAGCACGTTCAGGGTGCCGGTGACGTTGGTGTCGACGTACGAGTGGGGGGCGCGGTAGGAGTACGGGATCGCGATCAGGGCGGCCAGGTGGTAGACCGCCTCGGTGCCCTTGACCAGGCCGTTGACCGAGCCCGGGTCCCGGACGTCGCCGAGGACGATCTCGACCGAGTCCAGCACCTCCTCGGACAGGGTCTCCAGCCAGCCGAAGGACGAGAAGGAGTTGTACTGGACCATCGCGCGGACGTGGTGCCCGTCGGCGACCAGGGTCTCGACGAGGTGGGAGCCGATGAAGCCCTCGGCTCCGGTAACCGCGACGCTGCTCATGCGGATTTCGCTTTCTCGATCTGCCGGGGCGGCCGGACGCTCTGCGGTGGCCGGCCGCCGCAGGCCCGGTGGGTGTCTCAGGTGAAACGGGTACGGCGGTGCACGCGAATGGAGGCGTGCGGGATATTCGATGTGTTCAGCGGTGCTGGGTGGTGCGGCCGAGCGCGGGCCCGGCGAGTGCGGTGAGGACGGTGGCGGCCGCCCCGCAGCCGATCAGCTGCAGGACGATCGGGTCCGCACCTGTCAGCAGCCCGGCGCTCTCGGCGACCGCGGCGGCCAGACAGACGAGGGCGGTGCTCCAGCTGAACCCGAAGGCGTTCAGCAGCAGCGCCAGCCAGAGCGAGCCGCCGAGGAGCAGCATCGCGCCGAGCTGCGGCACGCCGAGCGCGGGGGCGCCGGGCCACAGCACGGTCGCGGCGGCGTCCAGCGCGGCCACGGTGGTGAGGTAGATGAACAGGCAGCCGAGCAGGATCGCGCCGGTGCGGCGGGAGAACTGGCCGCTGGTGTGGCTGGTGCGCAGTGCGGCGACCGCCAGTGCCCGGTAGCGGAAGAGCAGCCACTCGGCGAGGCCCAGGCTGAGCGTCAGCGCGATCATGGCCGGTCCGGTCGGGGTGGTCGAGGTCTCCTGCGCGGGGTGGCCGCCGGACTGCACGGCCTGGTGGATGGTCCCGCCGAGGCCGGCGATCAGCGTGAGCGCGCCGCAGGCCAGGCCGAACAGCAGGTGCGGGACCTCCTGGCGGACCGGCAGCCTCAGCTCCACGGACTCGCGCTCGCCGCCGCGGATGCAGACCAGCAGCTCCCGGGCGGCCAGTCCGACCGCCAGCGCCACCGAGGCGAGCAGCACGACCGTACGGACCAGCTGCGGAACGTCCACCGCCAGCACCACGCCCGCGCCGACCGAGGCCGGGGCCAGCGCCAGCAGCAGGAACTTCTCCCGCCCGAGCACCAGCAGCACGGTGGCCGCGCCCAGGTAGCAGGACTGTCCGGCGGCGAAGGACAGCGCGCCGAGCGGCCCGCCGACCACGTACGCGGCGGCGGACGCGACCAGCGCGCCGACCGGGGCGCCGACGGCCAGGCAGACCGCGGCCTCGCGGCGGCGCATCCGGCCCAGCCAGCGGTAGGAGCGGTGCGCCAGCGCCTGGTTGAAGCCCCAGCTGACCAGCGTGGCGACGGACAGCGCGAGCATGCCCGAGGGCAGGCCGAAGCGCATCCGGGTGGTCGCGAACAGGCTGGCGCCGAGCAGGTAGCCGAGCCCCGGCAGGGCGAACACCAGGCCGCGCACCACGCAGCGCCAGGGATCGGCCCGCCAGGGGTTGGCGAACTCGGAGCTCGGGCCGGGGTAGCGGCGCTGGACCTTCTCGAACAGCTCCTCGGCGACGGTGAACGCGTCGGGGCGGCCGTACAGCAGGGCGGCCTGCTCGTCCGAGAGGCCGTCGGACTCCAGGAAGGCCGCGATCTCGTACGGGTGGACGGCGTCGGCGCAGACGTCGCGCAGGCGCTCGGCGAGTTCGTCCAGCGGGTCCGCGGAGAGGTAGAGCGACTCCTCGGGCTCCGGCTCCTGCTCCGGCTGGGCGGGGCGGCGGCGCTTGAGCGGCAGGGTGCGCAGCTGCATGGTGTGCTCGGGTCCGGCTTCGTCCGGAACGAGTCGCAATGGACCGCTCATGCTCCGACCTCGTTGTGCTCGGCGGCCGCTTCGCGGGACACGCGCTTCTCGACGGTTCTCTCTCCCCCGGCCGCCGGCCGGGGGTGCTCCGGGCGCCGGTTCACGCTCCGACCTCGCTCGGCTCGGGGCGGGCGGCGGAGGCCAGCTGCTGGTCCCAGTCGGGGCTGGGGACCTGGTCGGTGACGGCGACCATGCCGCCGGGCATCCAGCGGGCGGTGCCCAGGAGTTCGGTGTAGATCCCGCGGAAGCCGTCGATGTTCTGGCGGAGGGTGAACTGCTCGATCACCCGCAGCCGGGCGCCCTCGCCGAGCCGGGCGCGCCGTTCGGCGTCGCGCAGCAGCTCGATCGCGGCGGCCGCCATCGGCTCGGGCTCGCGCGGCGGGACGACCAGTCCGGTGTCGCCGACGGCCTCGCGCACGCCGCCGACGTCGGTGGAGACGGTCGCGCGGCCGCAGGACATCGCTTCGATCAGGGTGAACGGGAAGCCCTCGCTGATGCTGGAGAGCATGACCACGTTGCCCGCCGCGTACGCGTCGGTGATGTCGGCGACGCGGCCCTCGAAGGCCACCGACTCGGCTATGCCGAGCTCGGCGGCCAGGGCTATGCAGCGGTCCCGGTACGCCTCGCCGCCCTTGGGAGTGCCGCCGAAGAGCCGCAGCCGCGCCTCGGGGATCTCGCGCTGCACGATGGCGAAGGCCTGGATCAGCGTCTCCAGGTCCTTGATCGGGTCGACCCGGCCGGCCCAGCTGAGGGTCGGCGTCTCGGGCTCGGGACCGGCCGGCGGGAAGGCGGCCGGGTCCACCCCGTTGTAGACGGTGCGGATGTGCGAGGACGGCGTGCCGCCGCGTTCCTCCCAGCGCCGGTTGTACCGGTTGCCGGGGGTGACCAGCGCGGCCTGCCGGTAGCTCTCCTCGGCGAGCATCCGGTAGAAGCCGAGCAGCAGTGCCTTGACCGGCCAGCGGTACGGGCCGGTGCGGTAGCCGAGGTAGCGCTCGCGCAGGTAGATGCCGTGCTCGGTGAGCAGAAACGGTACGCCGTACTGCTGGGCGGCGATCAGCCCGGGCAGGGTGGCGAGCCCGCCACTGGCCGCGTGCGCGACGCCCTCCTTCGGCGGCTCGACCGAGAGCGGCCGCAGGGCGTGCTCCAGCAGGTCGGTGGCGTTCAGGGCGTCGTGCAGGGTGGGGCGGGAGACGGCGGTCGGCAGGTAGTCGCGGGTCCAGACGTGCTGGAGGGTGCGCAGCGCGCGCTCGCTGCGCAGCGCCGGGCTGAGCAGCCCGTGCCGGGCGAGGTCGGCGAAGTTGTACAGCTCGGTGCCGAAGTGGGTGGTGTAGACCGGGTCGAGGATGGAGTGCAGGAAGCGCTCGTACGCGTTGAGGAAGCGCCGCATCTCCTTGCCGCGGGGCGGTCGGCCTTCCGAGGCCGGCCCCCACAGCGGTGCGGTGGTGACCGACCGCACGTTGGCGGGCAGCTCCCAGGCCAGTGGTTCGTGCCCGGTTCCGGTGACGGCGATGACGTCGAACTCGACGTCCGGCATGCCTTGAACGAGCTGGTCGCACCAGACGCTCACGCCGCCGTGCTGGTGCGGATACGTCCCCTCGGTGAGCAGGGTGACGCGCATTCCTGTCCCCCCTCCTGTTCTTGCGTCGGTTCCGGCCTGGATGGCCGGAACGGGAGCCGTGGCGGGGGGGGGGCGGGGGGGCCGCCCCGCCCCCCCGCGGGGCGGTTCGTACGCTGTAACGAGGGGGGGGGGGGGGGGGGTGT
>NZ_JBHXTL010000157.1:0-19969 GCF_042677365.1 Kitasatospora sp. NPDC127116 | reverse complement strand
GGAGCCTCTCGAACTCCGCCCGGCCGCCCCCCCCCCCGGTACTGGCGGGGCCGGGCGCCCTCCTGGCGGTCCGCGCCTCAGACGCCGGCAGCCGGCTCCGGCTCCGGCACGCGCGGACCCGGGGCGGCCGCGGCGAGCGGCGTCGGGGCGGGGGCCGGGAAGCGGCGGTCCAGCGCCCGGACCGCCCTGCGGCCCAGGTTCTGGAACGGGATCTCGACCAGCCGGTACGACAGCCAGGAGAGCACCACGACCGCCGCCAGGTAGCCGAGGGTGAGCGCGGCCTGCCCCTTCGGCCCGACGATCGGCGGGTGGTTCCGCAGCTTCCAGCCGAGGAAGTACATCAGCGGGCCGTGCAGCAGGTAGACCGAGAAGCTGATCGTGCCGAGCCCGCCGAGCCAGCGCGGGAAGCGGCGGCGGCGCAGCAGCATGGCGGCCGCGAACAGGGCCCAGGCGGCGAGGTAGGCGGACGAGAAGGACTCCCACGAGGGCGTCCAGGTGTGCCAGAGCGCCGTGTCGCGGTTGTACAGGTAGCCGACCGTGACGCCGGTGACGATCACGAAGCCGCAGCAGAGCAGGGCCGGGAGCCGGTCGAGCAGGCCGTGCTCCAGCCGGTACAGCACGGTGCCGGCGAACATGGTCGCGAAGATCAGCATGGTCTCGAAGCCGGTGGTCCGGCTGTTCACCGTGATCAGGACCAGGCCCAGGCCGCCGAGCAGCAGCGCGCCCCAACGGGTCAGGTCCGGGCGGGCGGTGGCGATGCAGGCCGCCGCCATCAGCACCACGATCCCGGCCGCCGCCACCAGGCGCCCGGTGGCCGCCAGGTCCACCGAGATCCCGCCGATCGGCAGCCAGGTGCCGAGCACCAGGGCGACGGACGCGAAGCCGACCGCGATCGGCGCGCTGTGCCGGTGCCACCCCCGCACGAACAGGGCGCACACGAAGTAGTAGAAGACCATCTCGTAGGTGAGCGACCACATCACCCCGATGGTGCTGGGCACCCCCAGCAGGTCCTGGAGCAGCAGGCCGTTGGCGGCGAGCGACAGCACCGGGTGGTCGAAGGGGAAGCTCTGGACGATCTGGCCGCTGCGGGGCAGCACCAGCAGACTCGCCACCACCGTGACGGCCACCGCGGGGTAGATGCGGAAGAGCCGCCCCGTCCAGAACGCCCGGACGTCGCCCCGGCGTTCCAGCGAGGCCGGGATGATGTACCCGCTGACCAGGAAGAACAGCATCACGCCGAAGAAGCCGAGGTCCAGGTGGCGCGGCACCCCGCCCGCGTGCGGGATCTTGCCGAGCAGCCCGAAGTGGTGCATGGCGACGGCGAGGGCGGCGATGCCGCGCAGCGCGTCGAGCCAGCCGAGCCGGGCGGAGGCGGGGGAGCCCGGCGACTTCGAGGACTTCGGCGACTTCGACGGCTCCGGCGGCGGCTTCGGGGCTGACCCGGGCTTCGCGAGCTTCACAGGCGGAGGCTAGCCGAACCGGTTCGGCCCCGCGGCGCGCAAGGGGTTCGCCGCCGCTCCGGCGGTGCGTTCGTATCCGGAGCACGGACGTTCGCCGGAACACCCGCGCGAATCGGGTACACATGGACGGTGACATCCCAGCTCTTCCCGACCGACGTGCAGCAGTCGCTGGACCTCGTCGGCATCTTCGTCTTCGCCCTCTCCGGGGGCCTGCTCGCCGTCCGCAAGAACATGGACATCTTCGGGATCTGTGTGCTGGCCGAGGTCACCGCCCTCGGCGGTGGCGTGATGCGCGACCTGGTGATCGGCGCCACCCCGGTCGCCGCGTTCACCAACCTCGGCTACTTCGTGACCCCGCTGGGCGCCGCGCTGGTGGTGTTCTTCCTGCACCCGGAGGTCGAGCGGATCAACCGGGCCGTGCAGACCCTGGACGCGCTCGGGCTCGGGCTGTTCTGCGTGACCGGCACCGCCAAGGCCCACGACTTCGGGCTCGGCGCGGTCGCGGCGATCGCGCTCGGCATGGTGACCGCGGCCGGCGGCGGCGTGATCCGCGACGTGCTGGCCGGGGAGATCCCCTCGCTGCTGCGCTGGGACCGGGAGATCTACGCCGTCCCCGCCCTGGTCGGCGCCACCCTGGTCGCGCTGCTGATCGGCGCGGACCGCCTCACCGGCATCACCGGAACCGCGGCCGCGCTCACCGCCTTCGGGCTGCGGATGCTCGCGCTGAAGTACGGCTGGCGTGCCCCGCGGGCCTGGCACCGCAACGGTTCTCGCACCAGCGAGGAGTAGGCGAGCCGCCGTACGCGAGCGAGATCGCCTCGGCCGTGCAGAGCAGTTCCGGCACCATCCGGGCCAGTTCGCCGGGCGGCACCTCGCTCGCCGGGGCGCTCAGCGCGCAGGCCGCGACCGTCCGTCCGCCGCTGCCCGCGACCGGCGCGGCCACGCAGGTCACCGGCTCCCGGTGCTCGCAGGACTCGGCCGCCCAGCCCCGGCGGCGCACCGCCGCCAGCTCGGGCTCCTCGGGGACGCCGTCCGCCGACAGCCCGGCGAGCAGCACCCGGCCGACCGCCGTCCCGTCCACCGGGGCCCGGCGCCCGATCCGGGACGGCTCGGCGCCCGGCAACCCGGCCACCTCGTCCAGGTAGAGCACCTCGCCGTCGTGCAGCACGGCCAGCCGGACGGTGTAGCCGCAGCGGGCGTTGAGCGCGGCCAGGTACGGCGCGGCGACCTGCCGGACGTCGAAGTCCTCCAGCGCGCGGTGGGCCAGCGAGAGCACCCGGCCGCCCAGCCGGTAGCGCAGGTCCGGCTGGCGGCGGGCGAAGCCGTGCTCCTCCAGGGTGCGCAGCAGCCGCAGGGCGGTGGACTTGTGCACCCCGAGGCTGCTGGCGGCCTGCTCCAGCGAGAGCGGCGCGTCGCCGAGTGCGTCGAGCAGGGTCAGCGCGCGGTCGACCGACTGCGACATGGCGTTTCCCGTGGATCCGGCTGACTGATGGCGTCAGGCTAACCGCTGGGTGGCTCAGTGGTACAAACCACTGCCGGACGCGGCCGTCCGGAAGTGGTGCGTCCGCGGTGCGGCGCACCCGTGGTTCGTCCGCGGTGCGTCCGGGCCGGTGCCGGCCGGTGCGGGCCGTGCGTGGCTGGAACCGCCCCGGCCCGGAACCCCCTGCGGTGCCGCGCTCTACAATCGGATGGTTATGCCATACCTGGACCATGCGGCGACCACGCCGATGCTGCCCGAGGCGATCGCCGCGATGACGGCGCACCTGGGGGTGGTCGGCAACGCCTCGGCCCTGCACGCGGCCGGCCGCCGGGCCCGCCGGGTGGTCGAGGAGTCCCGGGAATCGCTGGCCGATTCGCTGGGCGCCCGCCCCAGCGAGATCGTGCTCACCGGCGGCGGCACCGAATCCGACAACCTGGCGGTCAAGGGCCTGTACTGGGCCCGCCGGGACGCCGACCCGGCCCGCACCCGGGTGCTGTGCAGCCCGGTCGAGCACCACGCGGTGCTGGACGCGGTGCACTGGCTCTCCGAGCACGAGGGCGCCGAGGTCGAGTACCTGCCGGTGGACGGGTACGGCCGGGTGCACCCCGAGGCGCTGCGGTCGGCGATCGAACGCGACCCGGCGTCGGTGGCGCTGGTCACCGTGATGTGGGCCAACAACGAGGTCGGCACCGTCCAGCCGGTGCGCGAACTGACCGCCGTGGCGGCCGAGTACGGCATCCCGGTGCACGCCGACGCCGTGCAGGCGCTCGGTCAGGTCCCGGTCTCCTTCGCCGAGTCCGGCCTCACCGCGCTCACCGTCACCGGGCACAAGATCGGCGGCCCGTTCGGCATCGGCGCCCTGCTGCTCTCCCGGGGCGCCGCGCCCGTACCGCTGCTGCACGGCGGCGGGCAGGAACGCGACGTGCGCTCCGGCACCCTCGACGCCCCCGGCTCGGCCGGCTTCGCGGCCGCCGCGGCGCTCGCCGTCGAGCGGCGGGCCGAGCACGCGGTCACGCTCGGCGCGCTACGGGACGAACTGGTGGCGTCGGTGCTGGCCGCCGTACCGGACGCGATCCTCAACGGCGACCCGTCGGCCGAGGGCCGGCTGCCCGCCAATGCGCACTTCTCCTTCCCCGGCTGCGAGGGCGACGCGCTGCTGATGCTGCTGGACGCCCAGGGCATCGAGTGCTCGACGGGCTCCGCCTGCTCGGCCGGGGTGCCGCAGCCCAGCCACGTGCTGCTCGCGATGGGCGTCGACCCGCTGCTGGCGCGCGCCTCACTGCGGTTCTCGCTCGGGCACACCTCGGTGCCGGAGGACGTCACGGCGCTGGGGAAGGCCATCGGGCCGGCCGTCGAGCGGGCGCGCAACGCGGGGCTGGCGTCGGTGCGGCGCTGATCTCGGCTCCGGGAACAGGCGGGCCACCCCGTACCCTTGTTGCCATCATGACTGACTTCCCGGGTGCCCCGACCACTCCGTCCACCGGCCGTCTGCGCGTGCTCGCGGCGATGTCCGGCGGAGTCGACTCCGCCGTCGCCGCCGCCCGCGCCGTCGAAGCGGGGCACGAGGTGACCGGCGTCCACCTGGCGCTCTCCGCCAACCCGCAGTCCTTCCGGACCGGCGCGCGCGGCTGCTGCACCATCGAGGACTCCCGGGACGCCTGGCGGGCGGCCGACGTGATCGGCATCCCCTTCTACGTCTGGGACCTCGCCGAGCGCTTCCGCGAGGACGTCATCGACGACTTCGTCGCCGAGTACGCGGCCGGGCGCACGCCCAACCCGTGCCTGCGCTGCAACGAGAAGATCAAGTTCGCGGCGCTGCTGGACAAGGCGATCGCGCTCGGCTTCGACGCCGTCTGCACCGGCCACTACGCCCGGATCGTCGACCTGCCGGACGGCTCGCGCGAGCTGCACCGGGCCGTGGACGGCGCCAAGGACCAGTCCTACGTCCTCGGCGTGCTCGACGCCGACCAGCTCGCCCACTCGCTCTTCCCGCTCGGTGACACCACCAAGGAGGAGATCCGGGCCGAGGCCGAGCGCCGCGGCCTGGCCGTCGCCAAGAAGCCCGACAGCCACGACATCTGCTTCATCGCCGACGGCGACACCCAGGGCTTCCTGGCCCAGCACCTCGGCACCGCCACCGGCGACATCCTCGACGTCGACGGCACCAAGCTCGGCGAGCACGACGGCGCGTACGGCTTCACCATCGGCCAGCGCAAGGGCCTGCGGATCGGCCGGCCGGCGGCCGACGGCAAGCCGCGCTACGTGCTGGACATCTCCCCGGTGAACAACACCGTCACGGTCGGCCCGGTCGAGGGCCTCGACGTGACCGGGCTGACCGCCATCCGCCCCCGCTGGTGCGGCACCGAGCCCCTCGCGGACGGCCGCTACACCGCCCAGCTGCGCGCCCACGGCGAGGAGGTGCCGGTGAGCGCCGCGGTCGTCGACGGCGAGCTGCGGGTGGAACTGGACACCCCGGTGCGGGGCATCGCCCCCGGCCAGGCCGTGGTCGTCTACGACGGCACCCGTGTCGTCGGCTCCGCCACCATCGCCACCACCGAGCGCCCGGCCGCCACCACCGAGCGCCCGGCCGTCACCGCCTGAGCCCGCCCCGCGCCCGGCGGGGAATCCCCGGTGAAGTCCTGCCGCGGGGCGTGATAGACCGGACGACACTATGAATATCTCTGTCTTCTGCTCCGCGTACTCGCTCGACGACCGCTACTCCGCCCCCGCCGCGGAGTTCGCCCGGCTTCTGGGGGAGGGCGGGCACACGCTGGTGTGGGGCGGCTCGAACGCCGGGCTGATGGGGCTGCTCGCCGACGAGGTGAAGGCGGCGGGCGGCAGGCTCGTCGGCGTGATGGTCGAGATGCTGCGGCACAAGGCGTACGTCGGCGCCGACGAGCTGGTGTGGACGGCCGACCTGCCGGAGCGCAAGGCCGAGCTGGCCTCGCGGGCGGACGCGATCGTCGTGCTGGTGGGCGGGCTGGGCACCCTGGACGAGGTCACCGAGGTGCTGGAGCTCAAGAAGCACGGGATGTTCGACAAGCCGGTGGTGGTCCTGGACACCGAGGGCTTCTACACGGGCCTGCGCACCCAGATGGAGCGGATGGACGCCGAGGGCTTCCTGCCGCGCCCGCTCGCCGAGCTGATCACCTTCGCGGACACGCCCGCCGAGGTTTTCGCCCAGCTCAAGGCCTGATTGGATCACGACCATGGCTGCACATCTGATCACTGGCGCCGGCTCCGGCATCGGCGCCGTACTCGCCGAGCGACTCGCCGAGCGCGGGGACGAGCTCTGGCTGCTGGCCCGCGACGCCCGTCGGGCCGCCGAACTGCGCGAGCGCTTCCCCGGGGCCCGCACCCTCGTCGGGGACCTCGGCGATCCGGGCAAGCTGTCCTGGGCCTTCGGCCACCAGCAGCTGCCGGTCGAGCTGGACTCCCTCCTGCACGTCGCGGGCACGGTCGAGCTCGGCCCGGTCGGCGACCTGACCCCCAAGGCCTGGCAGGAGACGCTGAACGTCAACCTCATCGCCCCCGCCGAGCTGACCCGCCTGCTGCTGCCGTCGATCCGGCTGGTCAAGGGCCATGTGCTCTTCGTGAACTCCGGCGCGGGCCTCAACGCCCACGCCGAGTGGTCGGCGTACGCGGCCAGCAAGCACGGCCTCAAGGCGCTCGCCGACGCGCTGCGCCACGAGGAGCACGCCAACGGCGTCCGGGTCACCTCCGTCTACCCGGGCCGCACCGCCACCGCGATGCAGGTGAAGGTGCACCAGCAGGAGGGCAAGGAGTACGACGCCGGCCGCTGGATCGAGCCCGCGTCCGTCGCCAGGGCGATCCTCGCCGCCCTCGACGCGTCCCGGGACGCGGAGATCACCGACATCACCGTCCGCCCCGGGCGGTAGCGCGCCGCACGGGAGGTCGGCCGGTCCGACTTTCCGTGCGCGCACCGGATGCCGACCCGGCCTCCGCGTGCCCGACGGCCCCGGTACCGAGCCCCGCGCCCGGCACCGGGGCCGTCCGGCTGAGTAGGCTCGGGCGGGTGAGCACCCCACACACCTTCCCCGACCTGCGCGGCGCCGCCACCGGCGTCGGTTCGCTGCCCGGCACCGACGCCCGGGAGGCCGCCAAGACCTCCACCGGGGCACTGGAGCACCTGCCGTTCCTGCCCGAGCTGCCCGCCCGCGGGCCGGGCGCCGACATGATCGGGCGCGGCGCCGGCCTGCTGGTCGAACTGTTCGCGCAGACCGAGCCGAGCGGCTGGCGGTTCACCGACCGTCCGGGCCGGGACACCCGGCGCGCCCACTCCTGGCTCGGCGAGGACCTGGACGCGCTGGAGGAGTTCACCCAGGGCCACCAGGGGGCGCTCAAGGTCCAGGCCGTCGGCCCCTGGACGCTGGCGGCGAACATCGAGCTCAAGCACGGCGAGAAGGCGCTCGCCGACCCCGGCGCGTGCCGCGACATCGCCGGCTCGCTCACCGAGGGCCTGCGCCGCCACCTCGCGGACGTCCGCAGGCGGGTGCCCGGCGCCGAGGTCGTGCTGCAGCTGGACGAGCCCTCGCTGCCCGCCGTCCTGGCCGGGTCGGTGAAGACCGCCAGCGGCTTCCAGCGGCTGCGCGCCGTCGACCGGCAGGTCGCCGAGGAGGTGCTGCGCGAGGTGATCCGGAACCTCGACGCGCCCGTGGTGGTGCACAGCTGCGCGCCGGACGTCCCGGTTCCGCTGCTGCGCCGCGCCGGGGTGGCCGGGATCTCCCTCGACTTCTCGCTCCTCACCGAGCGCCAGGACGACGACCTCGGCGAGGCCGTGGAGGGCGGCACGACGATCCTCGCCGGTGTCGTCCCCGCCACTGACCAGGCGGTGTCCGACCCTGCCGGTAGTGTCCAGGGTGTCAGGACCTTGTGGCGCAGGCTCGGGTTCGCCCCGGAGCTGCTGGGCCGCCGCGTGCTGGTGACACCGACCTGCGGGCTGGCCGGGGCGTCCCCGGCGTACGCGCGCAGGGCGCTGTCGTCCGCGGCGCGGGCGGCACAGAGCCTGGTGGACAACCCGGAATGAGAGTGCAGGAGGGCTTGCGGTGACGGCTGTCGAGGGCTGGGAGGACGTCCCGGCGGAGGTGCGCGGGCGGCACGCCGAGCTGGCGCAGGAGATCACCGACCACCGGGCCCGGTACTACGAGCAGGACGCGCCGGTCGTCAGCGACGCCGAGTTCGACGCCCTGATGCGGGAGCTGGAGGGGATCGAGGCCGAGCACCCGGCCCTGGTCACCCCGGACTCGCCGACCCAGAAGGTCGGCGGCGCGGCCACCGGGCTGTTCGCCGAGGTCGAGCACCGCGAGCGGCTGCTCAGCCTGGACAACGCGATGGACGACGAGGAGCTGTCCGCCTGGGCCGAGCGGGTCGCCACCGAGCTGCAGGGCATCGACTACCACTACCTGTGCGAGCTCAAGGTGGACGGCCTGGCCGTCAACCTCACCTACGAGAACGGCCAGTTGGTGCAGGCGGCGACGCGCGGCGACGGCCGGGTCGGCGAGGACATCACCCCCAACGTCCGCACCATCAAGGAGATCCCGCACCGGCTCAAGGGCGAGAACATCCCGGAGCTGGTGGAGATCCGCGGCGAGGTCTACTTCCCGACCGAGGAGTTCGACGCGCTCAACGCCTCCTTCGCGGAGGAGAACGAGCGCCGCCGGCAGGAGAACGAGGAGCGCGCCAAGGAGGGCAAGCGGCCCCGGGCGCTGATCCGGCTGTTCATGAACCCCCGCAACGCCGCCGCCGGTTCGCTGCGCCAGAAGGACCCGCACGTCACCGCCTCCCGCCCGCTGCACATGGTGGTGCACGGCATCGGCGCCCGGGTGGGCTTCGACATCGACAACCAGTCGCACGCCTACCGGCTGCTGCACGACTGGGGCCTGCCCACCGCCCGTCACAACCAGGTGGTGAAGACGCTCGCCGAGGTGCGGGCCTTCATCGAGCACTTCGGCGAGCAGCGGCACTCGGTCGAGCACGAGATCGACGGCGTCGTGGTGAAGGTGGACGAGATCGCCCTGCAGGGCCGGCTCGGCGCCACCTCCAAGTCCCCGCGCTGGGCGATCGCCTGGAAGTACCCGCCGGAGGAGGTCACCGGGAAGCTGGCCGAGATCAAGGTCGGCATCGGCCGCACCGGCCGGGCCACCCCGTACGCGGTGCTGGCCGAGCCGGTGAAGGTGGCCGGCTCGATGGTGCAGTACGCGACGCTGCACAACCAGGAGGTCGTCAAGGCCAAGGACGTGCTGCTCGGCGACACGATCGTGCTGCGCAAGGCCGGCGACGTCATCCCGGAGATCCTCGGCCCGGTCTACGACCTGCGGGACGGCACCGAGCAGGCCTTCGTGATGCCCTCGCACTGTCCGGAGTGCGACAGCGAGCTGCGGCCGATGGCCGAGGGCGACATCGACCTGCGCTGCCCGAACGCGGAGCGCTGCCCGGCCCAGATCCGGGAGCGGATCGCCTTCCTCGGCGGGCGGCAGTGCCTGGACGTGGAGGGGCTGGGCTACGTCGCGGCCACCGCGCTGACCCAGCCGCTGGAGCCGGCCGAGGCGCCGGTGCGGAACGAGGCCGACATCTTCCGGCTGACGCGGGAGAAGCTGCTGCCGATCAAGGTGCTGGTCCGGGACCCGAAGACCGGCATGCCGAAGCTGGACGACAGGACGGGCAAGGAGAAGGAGGTCTTCTTCTTCGCCACCACCAAGGGCGAGCCGAAGAAGTCGCTCCAGGCCCTGATCGACAACCTGGACGCGGCGAAGGGGCGGCCGCTGTGGCGGTTCGTCAACGGGCTGTCGATCCGGCACGTCGGTCCGGTCGCCGCGCAGGCGCTGGCCCGGGAGTTCCGCGATCTGACGAAGATCTTCGAGGCGAGCGAGGAGCAGCTGGCGGCCGTCGAGGGGGTCGGCCCGACCATCGCCCGCTCGATCCGGGAGTGGTACGCGGAGGAGTGGCACCGGGAGATCCTCCGGAACTGGGAGGCGGACGGCGTCCGCTTCACCGAGGAGTTCGCGGACGACGAGGAGGCGGAGCGCCCGCTGGAGGGCCTGACCGTGGTGGTGACCGGCACGCTGGCCGGCCACACCCGGGACGGTGCCAAGGAGGCGCTGACCTCGCGCGGAGCGAAAGTGACCGGTTCGGTTTCGAAAAAGACCGATTTTGTGGTCGCTGGTGACAACCCTGGGTCCAAGTACGACAAGGCTGTTCAGCTCGGCCTGCCGGTCCTGGACGACGCCGGGTTCGCCGTCCTGCTCGCCGACGGGCCGTCCGCCGCCCGTGCCCACCTGGGGCTTCCGGAGCCGGAGGGGGCCGAGGAGGCGAAGAAGGAGCCCGTCGAGGACTGACCCGGAGCGGACCCGAGCGGTCGGTGACCGGATCGGTGTTGTTATCGTCCTGATGCAACGTCATCGGGTGCCGCACAGTGAAAGCGGGCATTGTGTCACTGTGCGGCACCCGGGAGCGGTGGCGCGTTTCCGGTTGTCCGAAAGTCTGCCCACCGGGTGGACCCCGGCATACCCTGGAGCGCAACAGAGTGTCAGCAGGGGTGGGGGCACCGGCTGGGCCGGTGTTCCGCGGGGTCGCTCCATGCCCGGCAGCTGTCGGTACCGGCACGGTGCCTCACCGTAAGGCGGCCCGACGGGGCGGGCCCGACGGAGGACAGGGCTTATGGATCGTACGACCGGCGGTGCGCCCACACGCCCGCCGCAGGGGGTGGCGGGTGCGGTCCTGCTGCTCGGCGTGCTGCTGGCCGGAGCCGCGCCGCTCATCCCGCTGGCCGTCCTGGTCTACCGGTACGAACCCGAGTTGCTGCCGCTGTTCGCCGTGCCCCTGGCGGTGCTGGTGGCGGCCTGGCGGATCGCCCGGGACCGCGCCCGCGACCAACTGACCGACCCGCTGACGGATCTGCCCAACCGTCAGGCCCTGCTGTTGGCCGCCCAGGAGGCGATCGCGGAGTGTGGTCAGGGCTACAGCGTCGGTCTCATCCTGCTCGATCTCGATCGCTTCCGATCACTCAACGACACACTGGGTCATACGGCCGGTGACCGGCTGCTGGTTCACATCGCCCGCCGGCTGCACCGGGCCCTGCGCTCCGGCGGACCGGCCGGCAGCGCCACCCGGGAGTCCATCGACGACGTCTTCGCCGGCCTGCCCCGGCACTACCGCCGAGGCCGTCCGATGGTGGCCCGGATGGGCGGCGACGAGTTCGCCGTCCTGCTGCCCGGCATCAACTGCCCGGACAGCCTGGAGCGGGTCGCCAAGGCGCTGATCGCCGAACTGGCCGCCCCGATCCGGCTGGACGGGCTGCTGCTCGTCCTGGAGGCCAGCGGCGGTGTCTGCGTCTACCCGCAGCACGCCCAGGACGCCGAGGCCCTGCTGCGCCGGGCCGACGTCGCGATGGGCCACGCCCAGCGCGGACACTGCGGCGTCGCCCAGTACGACGAGACCCAGGACGCCGACACGCCGTACCGGATCGGGCTGTTGGGGGACCTGCGCCGGGCACTGGAGACCGGCGAGGTGCAGCTGCACTACCAGCCGAAGGTGGCCTTCGACGGCCGGGTGGTCGGCCTGGAGGCGCTGCTGCGCTGGGAGCGCCCCGGCCAGGGGAAGGTCCCGCCGGACGAGTTCGTCGGGCTCGCCGAGTCCAGCGGCCTGATGCCCCGGCTCACCGACTACGTGCTGGAGGCGGCCGTCGGCCAGCTCGCGTACTGGCGCGACCAGGGCCTCCAGGTGCAGGTCGCGGTCAACGTCTCGCCGCGCGACGTGCTCAACCCCGGCTTCGCCCAGCGGGTCGCCGGCCACCTCGTGCGCCACCAGGTGCCGGCCCACGCGCTCCAGCTGGAGATCACCGAGCGGCTGCTGCTGGACGACTCCCGGCGGGCCGCCGACACCCTGGCCGAGCTGCGCGGCTACGGCGTCGGGATGTCCCTGGACGACTTCGGCACCGGGCACTCCTCGCTGGTGCGGCTGCGCAGCCTGCCGGTCGGCGAGCTCAAGATCGACCGCTCCTTCGTCTCCCGGATGGTCGCCGACGACCACGACGCGGCGGTGGTCCGCTGCTCGGTGGAGCTCGCCCACTCGCTGGGCCTGACCGTGGTCGCCGAGGGCGTCGAGGACGACGAGACCTGGGAGCGGCTGCACTGCATGGGCGTGGACGCCGTCCAGGGCTGGCTGGTGTCGGCCGCGCTGCCGGCCGAGCAGGCCACCGCCTGGCTGCGGGTGCACCGCACCGGCGCCCCGCCGGTGGAGCGGCTCGGCCTGCCGCCCCAGCTGCCCGCGGGCTTCCCGTCGGTCCCGAACGCCAAGCCGATCGCCCCGCCGGCCAGGCCCCCGGTGCTGCCGCCGACACTCCCGCCGGTCCGGCCGCCGGTCATCCCGCCCACGCTGCCGCCGGTGGCCCAGGTGGTGCAGGCCGCGCACCGGGAGATCAAACCGCAGGGCTGGGCCCGCACCCGGCCGCAGTAGCCCGCCGGAGGTCGCGGTCCGGCCCCGGGGAGGGCCGGTGACGGGCGCCGCGGCTCACTCGTTGGCCGGGGCGGGGGACGGGCCCCATAGGATGGGGTCCAAAGACCACGAGGACGGAGCGCCGGAACCGGCTGCTCCTGCCCGGGCCCGGCACCGCCCGCAAGGCACAGCCGGGTCTCACCAGAACTCACCCTGAGGATCGCTGCATGCCTGGCATCACGCGCGAGGAGGTCGCCCACCTCGCCCGGCTGTCGCGTCTTGAGCTGAAGCCCGAAGAGCTGGACCACTTCGCCGAGCAGCTCGACGTGATCATCGGCGCGGTCGCCCGCGTTTCCGAGGTCGCCGGACAGGACGTCCCGCCGACCTCCCACCCGCTGCCGCTGACCAACGTCATGCGTGCGGACGAGGTCCGGCCGTCGCTCACCCCGGAGCAGGCGCTGTCCGGCGCCCCCGCCGCCGAGGAGCAGCGTTTCCGTGTGCCGCAGATCCTCGGGGAGGACTGACCGAGATGACCGAGCTGATTCGCTTCACCGCCGCCGAGACCGCGGGCGCCATCGCCAAGGGCGAGGTGTCCGCCGTCGAGGTCGCGCAGGCCCACCTTGACCGCATCGACGCCGTCGACAAGAAGGTCAACGCCTTCCTGCACGTCGACACCGAGGGCGCGCTGGCCGCGGCCAGGGCCGTCGACGAGAAGCGCGCCAAGGGCGAGGAGCTGGGCCCGCTGGCCGGCGTCCCGCTCGCGCTCAAGGACGTCTTCACCACCAAGGGCATCCCGACCACCTGTGGCTCGAAGATGCTCGAAGGCTGGATCCCGCCGTACGACGCCACGCTGACCAGCCGTCTCAAGGACGCCGGCGTGGTCATCCTCGGCAAGACCAACATGGACGAGTTCGCGATGGGCTCCTCCACCGAGAACTCCGCGTACGGCGTGACCGGCAACCCGTGGGACCTCTCCCGCATCCCCGGCGGCTCCGGCGGCGGTTCGGCCGCCGCGCTGGCCGCCTTCGAGGCCCCGCTGGCGATCGGCACCGACACCGGCGGCTCGATCCGCCAGCCCGGTGCCGTCACCGGCACCGTCGGCGTCAAGCCGACCTACGGCTCGGTGTCCCGCTACGGCCTGGTCGCGTTCTCCAGCAGCCTGGACCAGGGCGGCCCGTGCGCCCGCACCGTGCTGGACGCGGCCCTGCTGCACGAGGCCATCGCCGGGCACGACCCGCTGGACTCCACCTCGATCGACGCGCCGGTGCCGGCCGTGGTCGAGGCCGCGCGGATGCGCGACATCCGCGGCATGCGGATCGGCGTCGTCAAGGAGTTCGCCGGCGAGGGCTACCAGGCCGGCGTGATGCAGCGCTTCAACGAGTCGGTGGAGCTGCTGCGCGAGCTGGGCGCCGAGGTCGTCGAGGTCTCCTGCCCGTCCTTCACCCTGGCGCTGCCGGCGTACTACCTGATCGCGCCGTCGGAGTGCTCCTCCAACCTGGCCCGCTTCGACGCGATGCGCTACGGCCTGCGGGTCGGCGACGACGGCTCGCGCTCGGCCGAGGAGGTCACCGCGCTGACCCGCGAGGCCGGCTTCGGCGACGAGGTCAAGCGCCGCATCATCCTGGGCACCTACGCGCTGTCCTCGGGCTACTACGACGCCTACTACGGCTCGGCCCAGAAGGTCCGCACGCTCATCTCGCGCGACTTCGACGCGGCCTTCGCGGGCGTGGACGTCCTGGTCTCGCCGACCACACCGACCACCGCCTTCCCGATCGGCGAGCGCGCCGACGACCCGATGGCGATGTACCTGGCCGACCTGTGCACGATTCCGTCGAACCTGGCGGGCAACGCGGCCATGTCGCTGCCGGTCGGCCTGGCCCCGGAGGACAATCTCCCGGTCGGCCTCCAGATCATCGCACCCGCGATGGCGGACGACCGCCTGTACCGCGTGGGCGGCGCCGTCGAGGCCGCACTCAACGACAAGTGGGGGCACACCCTGCTGGAGGAGGCACCGGCACTGTGAGCAAGATCGAGAAGACCAAGGGCTCCGGCTCGCTGAAGGGCTTCAAGCACTCCAAGCCCGGTCTGTGGCTGTCCATCGGCACCAGCGCGTTCGGCGCGATCTCCGTGGCCAAGGACGTCCGCAAGGCCCGCGAGGAGAGCGACACCCTCAAGCTGGTCAACGCCCTGGTCGGCGCCGCCGCGCTGGTCACCGGCACCGCCCTGCTGGTGCGCGAGCTGCGCCGGCTGGGCTCCGACGACGTGCTGCTGGGCTGAGTCAAGTGCCCTGGCCCGGCCCCGCGCGACGCGGTGGCCGGGCCCGTACCTCCCAAGCTTCAAGTGAGAAGGGACGCTGTGAGCGTCATGAACCTGGTCTCCTACGAGGACGCTCTCGCGTCGTACGACCCGGTGATGGGCCTTGAGGTCCACGTCGAGCTGGGCACCAAGACCAAGATGTTCTGCGGTTGCTCGACCGAGCTGGGTGCCGAGCCGAACAGCCAGACCTGCCCGACCTGCCTGGGCCTGCCGGGTTCGCTGCCGGTGGTCAACGCGGTCGGCGTGGAGTCGGCCGTCAAGATCGGCCTGGCGCTGAACTGCGAGATCGCCGAGTGGTGCCGGTTCGCGCGGAAGAACTACTTCTACCCGGACATGCCCAAGAACTTCCAGACCTCGCAGTACGACGAGCCGATCGCCTTCAACGGCTACCTCGACGTGCAGCTGGAGGACGGCTCGACCTTCCGGGTGGAGATCGAGCGCGCCCACATGGAGGAGGACACCGGCAAGTCCAGCCACGTCGGCGGGGCCACCGGTCGCATCCACGGCGCCACCCACTCGCTGCTCGACTACAACCGGGCCGGCATCCCGCTGATCGAGATCGTCACCAAGCCGATCGTCGGCGCCGGCGAGCGCGCCCCCGAGGTCGCCAAGGCGTACGTCGCCGAGCTGCGCGAGGTGATCCGTTCGCTCGGTGTCTCCGAGGCCCGGATGGACAAGGGCCAGATGCGCTGCGACGTCAACCTGTCGCTGCGCCCGAACGGCACCGAGACCTTCGGCACCCGCTCGGAGACCAAGAACGTCAACTCGCTGCGCAGCGTGGAGCGGGCGGCCCGGTTCGAGGTCCGGCGGCACGCCACGGTGCTGACCGACGGCGGCACCATCGTCCAGGAGACCCGCCACTTCCACGAGGAGGACGGCTCCACCACCTCGGGCCGGATCAAGGACAACGCCGAGGACTACCGCTACTTCCCCGAGCCGGACCTGGTGCCGGTGGCCCCCACCCGCGAGTGGGTCGAGGAGCTGCGCGCCGCTCTGCCCGAGCTGCCGCGGGTGCGCCGTGCCCGGCTGCAGGCGGAGTGGGGCCTGTCCGACAAGGACATGCAGTCGGTGCTCAACGCCGGTGCGGTGGGGCCGATCCAGGAGACCATCGCGGCCGGTGCCCCGGCCGACCAGGCCCGCAAGTGGTGGATGGGCGAGCTGGCCCGTCGCGCCAACGAGACCGGCACCGAGCTGAGCGAGCAGCCGATCACCCCGGCGCAGGTCGCCCGGGTCGCCGCGCTGGTCGCCGAGGGCAAGCTCAACGACAAGCTGGCCCGCCAGGTCATCGAGGGCGTGCTGGCCGGCGAGGGCGAGCCGGACGGGATCGTCGAGAAGCGCGGCCTGGCCGTGGTCTCGGACGACTCCGCGCTGGGTGCCGCGGTCGACCAGGCCATCGCCGAGAACGAGGCGATCGCCGCCAAGATCCGCGACGGCAAGGTCCAGGCCGTGGGCGCGCTGGTCGGCGCGGTCATGAAGGCCACCCGCGGCCAGGCCGACGCCGCCCGCGTGAAGGACCTGATCTTGGAGAAGCTGGGTGCGGCCTAGGCTGTCGACCCTGCCTTCCTAAGGTATCTAAGGCATCTAAGGCCCTCTAAGTAAGGCCTAAGGCCCCGTCTCACCTATGTATCTGGGTGAGGCGGGGCCTTAAACCATTTTTGGAGACCGATCTAAGGCATCCGGGCCCCGGAAGATGCGGCACGCTCCCGATGCGGCACCCCCCACTGGCGGAGGAAGCTCTTACCTGTCAGCAAGACGGAGTGGAAAACCCGAGGGGGAACCGGAAATGATCGAGTACCAGACCTTCCAGCAACAGGCCCACGAGCTCGTGGCCCGCGCCGAGCACGAGCGCCTGGTGCGCGAGGCCAAGGAGGCCCGCCGACTGCGGCAGCGTCCGGTGGCCGCCCGCTTCCAGCGGCGCCCCGTGCGTCGGCCCGAATGCTGACGGCGCGGCACCACGGCGGTGCCGAAGGAGCTCCGGAGGGGGAGACGCTCACCAGCGTCTCCCCCTCCGGGCATTCGGGTCCTTCGACCCGTTCGCCAGGGGAGATAACCCCTCGGCCGGGCCCCACCGGCTATGGCATGCTCGCCTCCATGCAGCAGACATCGGTCAGCCCCGTCTTCGTCGGCCGCGGCAGCGAGATCACCGAGCTGACCGACGCGCTGCGCCGCGCCGGCACCGGCAGCCCGCAGGCCATCCTGATCGGCGGGGAGGCGGGGGTCGGCAAGACCCGGCTGCTGGAGGAGTTCCTGGAGCGGGCGGCCGCCCGCGGGGCGGTCACCTCGCTCGGCAGTTGTCTGGAGGTCGGCGCCGAGGGCCTGCCGTACGCGCCGCTGGCCGCCGCGCTGCGCCGGCTGCACCGCTCGCTGGGCCCCGAACTGGAGGCCGCCGCGGCCGGCAGCGAGAGCCACCTCGCCCTGCTGCTCTCCGAGTTCGGCGAGGTGGACGGCGAACCCAACGACGAGTACAGCCGGGCCCGGCTGTTCGAGCACACCGCGAGGCTGTTCGAGCGGCTCGGCGCGGAGCGTACCCTCGTCCTCGCCGTCGAGGACCTGCACTGGTCCGACCGCTCCACCCGCGAGCTGCTCGCCTTCCTGGTGCGCACCCTGCACCGGTCCCGGGTGCTGCTGGTCGCCACCTACCGCACCGACGACCTGCACCGCCGGCACCCGCTGCGCCCCTTCCTCGCCGAGCTCGAACGGCTGCGCACCGTCCAGCGGCTGGAGCTGGCGCGGTTCGACCGGCGCGAGGTGGCCGCCCAGCTGGCCGGCATCCTCGGCACCACCGTCCCCGACCGCCAGCTGGTGGACCGCATCCACCGCCGCTCGGAGGGGAACCCGTTCTTCGTCGAGGAGCTGGCCACCGCCTTCGAGGACGGCTGCGGAGCCGGGCTGACCGACTCGCTGCGGGACATCCTGCTGGTGCGGGTCGAGGGCCTGGACGAGGAGGCCCAGCGGGTGGTGCGGATCGCCGCCGAGGGCGGCTCGCACGTCGAACACGCCCTGCTGGCCGCCGTCCTGGACGACGACGAGGAGGCGCTGATCGAGGCGCTGCGGGCGGCCGTCGGCGCCAACATCCTGCGCCCGGACAGCGAGGGCGAGGGCTACCGGTTCCGCCACGCGCTGGTCCGCGAGGCGGTCTCGGACGACCTGCTGCCCGGCGAACGGCACCGGATCAACCGCAAGTTCGCGCTCGTCGTGGAGGCCCAGCCGCAGCTCGTCCCGGGCGACGCGCTGGCCGCCCGGCTGGCCAACTACTGGTACCACGCGCACGATCCGGCCCGCGCCCTGCCGACGGCCCTGGACGCCGCCCGCGCGGCCCGCCGCCGCAACGCCTTCGCCGAGCAGCTCGGGATGCTGGAACGGGCCCTGGAGCTGTGGGACCTGGTCTCCGAGGAGGTGCTGGCGCACACCCTGCGCCCGTACGACTGGGCCGAGACCTACCCGCCGGGCTCCTGCGACCACAGTGCCGCGGACGAGGACTGCGACCGGATCCAGCTGGTCGACGTGCTGGCCGAGGCGGTGGTCGCGGCCCGGCGCTGCGGCGACCGGGAGCGCGGCCTGAGCCTGGCCAAGCGCGGGCTGCGGCTGGTCGACGAGGCGGAGCACCCGGTGCGCGCGGCCTGGTTCCGGATCAACCGGGCCCGGATGCTGGGCAGTCTGCGCCGCTCCGGCGACGAGGAGGAGATCGCGAACGCGCTGCGGCTGGTGGAGCACCTGCCGCCGACCGCGGTGCAGGCCGAGGTGCTCGCGCTCGGCGCCGGGACGGCGATGCTCAAGAAGCCCACCGCGGAGGCGATCGAGCTGGCCGAGCGGGCGATCCGGATCGCCGAGGAGGTGGGCGCCCACTCGGTCGAGGTGCACGCCCGGATGACCCTCGGCGGCCTGCGCTACGACGTGCAGGGCGACGCCGAGGGCGGGCTCGCCGAGCTCGCCGGGGCGGTCGAACGGGCCCGCCGGCTGGGCGTGCCCGACCTGCTGCTGCGCGGCATCAACAACCTGGCCAGCATGCAGCGCGGACTGGGACACCCCGAGGACGCGGTCCGACTGGCCCGGGAGGGCCTGGAGTTCGCGGACGGCAACGGCCTGCTGCGCAACATCGGCGCCATCCTGACCGGCAACCTGGTCGAGGCGCTGACCGACCTCGGGCGGGTCCGGGAGGCCGCCGAGGTGCTGGCCGGCTACGAGGCGGCCAGCCCGACCGGCACCCACGCCGAGTTCCTGGACCGGATGCGCGGCGAACTCGCCCTGCTCAAGGGGGACCTGGCCACCGCGGGGACCATGCTGGCGCAGGCCCGGGCGGCCAACCGGGTCGGCCAGGTCCAGCACAGCGTGCCGATCAGCCGGCTGGCGGTGCGGCTCGCGGCGCTCGGCGGCCGGCCGCTGGAGGCCCGGGCCGAAGCGCTCGCCGTGCTGGAGGAGGACGGCCGGCTCGGTCACGAGTCCGACGTCTACCCGCTGCTGGCCGAGGCCGCGACGGTGGAGGCGGACAGCCGGGGCCTGCCGCAGGCCGGGGCGGGCCGGCCGGGGGCGCTGGCCGCGATCGCGGCGGCCGCCGCCGAGCTGCGTCCCCGGGCCCCGCTGCACCACGGCTGGGCCCGGCTGCTGGAGGCCGAACTGGCCCGCGCCGAGGGCGCGGACACTCCGGAGGTCTGGGCCGCCGCGGTCGAGGCGCTGCGGCCGACCGGCCTGCCGTACCCGCTGGCACAGGCCCTGCTGCGGGCCGGCGAGGCCGAGGTGCAGGCCGGCCGGCGCGAGGCCGGCGCCGAACTGCTGCGCGAGGCGGCCGAACTGGCGGCAGTCCGGGACGACCGGCTGCTCGGCGGGCAGATCGCCGCGCTGGCCGAGCGGGCCGGGCTGAGCCTCGCCCCGGCCGAGCGGTCGGCCGCGGTGCCGGCCCAGGCCGCCGGGGACTCCTTCAACCTCACCCCCCGTGAGCGGGACGTGCTCCGCCTGCTCGCGCGCGGCTGGACCAACCGGCAGATCGCCGAGGAGCTGTACATCTCTCCGAAGACCGCGAGCGTGCACGTCTCCAACATCCTCGGCAAGCTCGCGGTCGGCGGCCGGGGCGAGGCGGCCGCACTGGCGCACCGGCTGCGGCTGTTCCCGGACGACCTGGCCTCCTCGGGCCGCTGAGCAGGGCCCACGGCGGCCCCGGACCGGTTCCGACCGCGGCCGGGGGCGCGCGGGGGGGGCGCGGGAGCCGGGGTTGGGGGCGGGGGGGGGGGACCCGGGGGGCCCCCGGGGGCCCCCCCCCCCCCCC
>NZ_JBHXTL010000156.1:0-20071 GCF_042677365.1 Kitasatospora sp. NPDC127116 | reverse complement strand
GAGTACTGGTACCGCAACCTGCGGGAGACCGTCGAGTTCGAGCAGGCCACGGGGGCGTTGCTGGGGGAGGGCTTCCGGTTCTTCGTCGAGTCCAGCCCGCACCCCGTGCTCACCTTCGGCGTCCAGCAGACCGCCGACGCGGCCGACACCGCCGGCTCCGCGCAGGGCCCCGCCGTGGTCGTGGGCACGCTGCGGCGCGGCGAGGGCGGCCTCGACCGCTTCCTGACGTCCCTGGGAGAGGCCCACGCGGGCGGCCTGTCGCCCGACTGGGACCGGGTGTTCGCCGGACACCGTCCGGACGGCATCTCCCTGCCCACCTACCCCTTCCAGCGTCGCCCGTACTGGCTGGAGGACACCGGCCCCGCGGCGGGCGGTCCTTCCGGGACGTCCTCGGACGGCGACGACTTCTGGGAGGCCCTGGGCGGAGGCGACCTGGACCGGTTCACCACGACCCTGGGGGTGACGCCCGAGGACCCGCTGAACGTGGTGCTCCCCGCGCTCGCCACCTGGCGCACCGAGCGCACCGAGCGTTCGGTGGTCGACTCCTGGCGCTACCGCGTGACCTGGCGGGCCCTGCCCGAGGGTCCCCCGGTCGCACTGGACGGCACCTGGCTCGTGCTGTCGTCGGACGGTCGGCCCGAGGACGGAGCGCGCCGATCGGAGACGACCGTCCAGGTCATGGAGCAGGCCGGGGCTTCGGTGGTCCACCTACGGATCGCCGAGGCGGAGGCCGACCGTGCCGTGCTGGCCGACCGGGTCCGCGCGTCCCTCGACGCGCTGCCCGGCCCGGTGGCGGGAGTGCTGTCGCTGCTGGGCCTCGACGAGCGCCCGCACTCGGCGCACCCCTCCGTCCCGCTGGGCGCCGCGCTCAACCTGGCGCTGGTGCAGGCCCTCGGCGACGCCGGGATCGACGCGCCCCTGTGGTGGGCGACCCGGGGCGCGGTGTCGGTCGGGGGCACGGACACCGGGAGCGCGGTCAGCGCCGCGCAGAACCTGCTCTGGGGTCTGGGCCGGGTCGCCGCGCTGGAGTTCCCGCAGCGCTGGGGCGGTCTGATCGACCTCCCGGAGGTCCTGGACACGGACACCGCCCCGCAGCTGTGCCGGGTGCTGGCCGGCGGCGCCGGGGACGAGGACCAGGTCGCCGTACGGGCCACCGGCTGCCACGGCCGGCGGCTGGTCCGGTCCGCCCTGGGCGACACCTCGCCGCGGCGCAGCTGGCGGCCCGGGGGCACCGTGCTGATCACCGGCGGCACCGGTGGGATCGGCGCGCAGATCGCGCGCTGGCTGGCCCGGCGGGGAGCCGGGCACCTGGTGCTGGTCAGCAGGCGCGGCGCGGACGCGCCGGGTGCGCCGGAGCTCTCCGAGGAACTGGCCGCCCTCGGCACCCGGGTCACCCTGGCCGCGTGCGACGTCGCCGACCTGGAGGCCCTGCGCGAGCTCAAGGACGGCCTCGAACAGGACGGCCACCGGATCAGCACCGTCTTCCACGCCGCAGGGGCCGGGCTGCTGGTGCCACTGCCCGACACCGACGCGGACGAGTTCGCCGACACCTTCCACGCCAAGGTCGGCGGGGCCAGGAACCTGGACCTGCTCTTCGACCGGGACACGCTCGACGCGTTCGTGCTGTTCTCCTCCATCTCCGGGGTGTGGGGCAGCGCCGTCCACGGCGCCTACGCCGCCGCCAACGCCTACCTCGACGGCCTCGCCGAGGACCGCAGGAGCCGCGGCCTCGCCGCGACCTCCGTGGTGTGGGGCATCTGGAGCCCCGAGGGCGGGGCCGGCGGGATGGCGGCCGAACTGGCGGAGGAGACCCTGCGCGGCCACGGCGTGCTCTTCATGCCGCCCGCGGTCGCGATCACCGGGCTCCAGCAGGTCCTGGACCACGACGAGACCGTGGTCGTGGTCGCCGACATCGACTGGGACCGCTTCGCGACGGTCTTCACCTCGGCCCGCCCCAGCCCGCTGATCGGGGAACTCCCCGAGGTGCGCACCGCGCTGGCCGCCGAACCGGAGACCGGCGGGACCGGGGCCGAGGGAACGCCCTCGGCGCTGCGCGACCGGCTGGAGCCGCTCCCGGCGGCCGAACGGACCCGGGTGCTGGTCGACCTGGTCCGGACCCACGCGGCCGCCGTCCTCGGCCACGACTCGCCGGACGCGGTCGCCCCCGGCCGTGCCTTCCGCGACCTGGGCTTCGACTCCCTGACCGCCGTGGACATGCGCAACCGGCTCAACACCGCCACCGGCCTGCGGCTTCCGGTCACCGTCGTCTTCGACTACTCGTCGGCGACCGCGCTCGCCCGGCGCCTGGAGACCGGACTGCTGGGCACCGCCGAGGAGCCCGCCACCGTCCGGCCGCTCCCGTCGGCGGCACCCGCCGCGGACGACGACCCCGTCGTGATCGTCTCCATGAGCTGCCGCTACCCCGGCGGCGTCCGCACCCCCGAGGACCTGTGGCGCCTGGTCGCCGACGGACGCGACGCCGTCTCCGGGCTGCCGTCCGACCGGGGCTGGGACCTCGACGCGCTGTACGACGCGGACCCCGACCGGCCCGGCCGGAGCTACGCCGCCGCGGGCGGATTCGTCACGGACGCGGACCGGTTCGACCCCGGCTTCTTCGGCATCTCGCCGCGCGAGGCACTGGCCATGGACCCGCAGCAGCGGCTGCTGCTCGAAACCTCCTGGGAGGCGATCGAGCGCGCCGGCATCGACCCGGCGACCCTGCACGGCACCCCGACCGGCGTCTTCGCCGGCGCCTCCTACCAGGGCTACGGCGGCACCCTGCGCGACGTCCCCGAGGAACTGGAGGGCCTGTTCATCGCGGGCATCTCCACCAGCGTCCTGTCCGGGCGGGTCGCCTACCAACTCGGCCTCCAGGGGCCCGCCGTGACCGTGGACACGGCCTGCTCCTCGTCCCTGGTGGCGGTCCACCTCGCCGCGCAGTCGCTGCGCTCGGGCGAATGCGCGCTGGCCCTGGCGGGCGGCGCCACGGTGATGGGCACCCCGCTGTCGTTCACCGGCTTCAGCCGGCAGCGCGGGCTCGCCGAGGACGGGCGCTGCAAGTCCTTCGCCGCCTCGGCGGACGGCTTCGGCATGGCCGAGGGCGTGGGCCTGCTGCTCCTGGAACGCCTCTCGGACGCCCGCCGCAACGGCCACCCGGTGCTCGCGGTGCTGCGCGGCTCGGCGATCAACCAGGACGGCGCGAGCAACGGGCTGACCGCGCCCAGCGGCCTGGCCCAGCAGCGGGTGATCCGCGACGCGCTGGCGAACGCCGGGCTGACGGCCGCCGACGTGGACGCCGTCGAGGCGCACGGCACCGGCACCCGGCTGGGCGACCCGATCGAGGCCGACGCGCTGCTTGCCACCTACGGCCAGGACCGGCCGGCCGACCGGCCGGTGCGGCTCGGGTCGCTGAAGTCGAACATCGGGCACACCCAGGCCGCCGCCGGGGTCGGCGGCATCATCAAGATGGTGCTGGCCATGGGACACGGCGAGCTGCCGCGGACCCTGCACATCGACCGGCCGTCCCCGAACGTCGACTGGACGGCGGGCGCCGTCGCCCTGCTGACCGAGGCCGCCCCCTGGCCGGAGACCGGCCGTCCGCGCCGGGCCGGTGTGTCCTCGTTCGGCCTGAGCGGCACCAACGCCCACGTCGTCATCGAGCAGCCGCCCGCCGACCCCGAGCTCGCACCCGTACCCGCACCCGCGCCCGTACCCGGGGCGTCCGCCGTCCCGTGGGTCCTGTCCGGGCGGACCGCCGAGGCGGTGAAGGCCCAGGCGGAGCGGCTGCACGCGTACCTGACGGAGCATCCGGAGCTGTCGTCCGTCGACGTCGGCCACTCCCTGGCCACCACCAGGACCGCCTTCGAGCACCGCGCAGCCGTCGTCGGCGACGACCGCGCGGCCCTGCTGGGCGGCCTGGCCGCGCTGGCCGCGGGAGACCGCGCACCCGGCCTGGTCGAAGGCACCGTCGCCCGATCGGCCAGGACCGTCTTCGTCTTCCCCGGCCAGGGATCCCAGTGGGCCGGCATGGCCCGGGAACTGCTCGACCACGCCCCGGCCTTCGCCGACCGGATCGCGGCCTGCGAACGCGCCCTCGCCCCGCACCTGGACTGGTCGCTGCTCGCGGTCCTGCGGGACGAGCCCGACGCGCCCCCGCTGGACCGGGTGGACGTGGTGCAGCCGGTGCTGTGGGCGGTGATGGTGTCGCTGGCAGAGCTGTGGCGGGCGCACGGGATCGTCCCCGACGCCGTGGTCGGACACTCCCAGGGCGAGATCGCCGCCGCCTGCGTGGCCGGCGCGCTCTCGCTGGACGACGCCGCCCGGATCGTCGCCCTGCGCAGCCGGGCCCTGCTGGCCCTGACCGGACGCGGCGGCATGCTGTTCGTGCCGCAGCCGGTCGAAGCCGTCCGCGAAGCACTGTCCGCCCACGACGGGGCACTCGACGTCGCCGCGGTCAACGGGCCGACGTCGGTGACGGTCTCCGGCGACCCGGCGGCACTGGAACGACTGCGCGAGCAGTACTCCGAGGCGGGCGTCCTGACCTGGCCGGTCCCCGGCGTGGACTTCGCCGGACACTCGCCCCAGGTGGAGGAGCTCCGGGAGGAACTGCTCACCCTCCTCGGCGGCACCGCGCCGCGGACGTCCGACATCCCGTTCTACTCCACGGTCAGCGGCGGCCCCGTGGACACCCTGCGCCTGGACGCCGCGTACTGGTACGAGAACCTGCGCCGGCCGGTCGAGTTCGGACGGGCGGTCCACGCGCTCATCGCCGACGGACACCACACCTTCGTCGAGTGCAGCACCCACCCCGCGCTGACCGTCTGGCTCCAGGAGGCCGTCGAAGCGGCCGGAGCCGGCGACGGAGCCGTCGTCGGCACCCTGCGGCGCACCGAGGGCGGCCCCGGCCGCTTCCTCGCCGCGCTCACCGAACTCCACGTCCGCGGACTGCCGGTGGACTGGGGCACGGTGTTCGCCGGAACCGGCGCGCGCAAGCGGCCCCTGCCCACCTACGCCTTCCAGCAGCAGCGCTACTGGCTGGACACCACCCCCGGCCGGCCCGCCGACGCCCTGACCGGCACTGACGCCACGACCGGCGCCGGCCCGGCCGACTCCGGCTTCTGGGAGGCGGTCGACCACGGGGACCTGGACGCCCTCGCCACCACCCTGCGGGTCGAGGACGGGGAACTGAGGGCCTCCCTCGCCTCCCTGGTGCCCACCCTCGCCGAGTGGGCGCGCGGCCGGGCCGGCGACCGGACCGCCGACAGCTGGCGCTACCGGGTCGCCTGGAAGCCCCTGCCGGCACCCGAGCGGCCCCGGCTCACCGGCAGCTGGCTCGTCGTCGCCCCGGCCGGCGCCGCCGACGACCCGGCCGTCGCGTTCGCCGCGGACTCCCTGCGCGGACACGGCGCCACGCCCGTCCTGGTCGAGGCGGGCCCCGACGCGACCGACCGGACACGGTTCGCCGCACTGCTGCGCGACGCCCACGACCACCCCGACGGGCCGCCCGCCGGAATCCTGTCACTGCTCGCCCTGGCCGAAGAACCGCACAGCGACGGATCGGCGCTTCCCCGCGGCCTCACCCTGACGGTCGCACTCCTCCAGGCCCTGGGCGACCTCGGCACCGACGCCCCGCTCTGGTGCGCCACCCGGGGCGCGGTGTCGGTCGGCCGCTCCGACCGGATCGACAGCACGCTCCAGGCCCTGGTCTGGGGCCTCGGCGGGGTCGCCGGTGTCGAGTACCCGCAGCGGTGGGCCGGCCTGGTCGACCTGCCGCGCCGGCTCGACGACCGGGCCGCGACCCGGCTCGCCGAAGCACTGACGAGCCCGGACGGCGAGGACCAGCTGGCGGTGCGCGCCACCGGCCTCTACGGCCGCAGGGTCGTCCACGCCGGACTCGGCGACACCGCCCCCGTACGCGACTGGACACCCGAGGGCACGGTCCTGATCACCGGCGGCACCGGCGGCCTCGGCGCCCAGATCGCCCGCTGGCTCGCCCGCACCGGCACCGCGCACCTGCTGCTCACCAGCCGGCGCGGCGCACAGGCCCCGGGCGCCGACGCCCTGCTGGCCGAACTGCGCGGACTCGGCGCCGCCGCCACCGCGGTGGCCTGCGACGTCGCGGACCACGACGCACTGGCCGAACTGCTCGCCGGCATTCCGGCCGAGCGCCCGCTGCGCGCCGTCCTGCACACCGCGGGCGTCCTCGACGACGGGGTGATCGACTCGATCACCCCCGAACGCGCGGCCGGCGTCCTGCGCCCCAAGCTCGACGGCGCACGCAACCTCGACGAGCTCACCCGTGAACTCGACCTGACCGCCTTCGTGCTGTTCTCCTCGCTCGCCGGCACGCTCGGCGGCACCGGCCAGGGCAGCTACGCCGCCGCCAACGCCTACCTCGACGCCCTGGCCCGGCAGCGCCGCGACCTCGGACTGCCCGGCACCGCGGTGGCCTGGGGCCTGTGGGGCGGCGACAGCCTCGCCTCCGGAGCGGTCGCCGAACGGCTGATCCGCGACGGCCTGCCCGCCATGGATCCCGCCACGGCCACGATCGCGCTGCGTCAGGCCCTCGACCACGACGAGACGGCGGTCCTCGTCGCCGACTTCGCCTGGGACCGCTTCACCCGGGCGTTCACCGCGCTCCGGCCCAGTGCCGCCCTCGGGGACCTGCCCGAGGTACGGGACGTGCTCGCCGCCGCGGCCGGGCCCCGGGGCACGGCCGACGGCGCCGAGCCGCCGGCCCTGCGGCTGGCCGCACTGCCCCCGGCGGAACGGGACCGGGCCCTGCTGGACCTGGTCCGCTCCGAGGTCGCCGCCGTGCTCGGCCACCCCGGGCCCGAGGCGGTGGGACCCGACCAGGCGTTCAAGGAGATCGGCTTCGACTCGCTGATCGCCGTCGAACTGCGCAACCGGCTCGCCGCGGTCACCGGCCTGCGCCTGTCGGTGACCCTGGCCTTCGACTACCCCACGGCCACGGCCCTGGCAGGACACCTGCGCACCGAACTGCCGGGGGCGCCCGCCACGGAGACGGCCGACGCGCCCGGGCTGGTGCCCGCGGCCGCCGCGGTGTCCGAGGACGAGGCGATCGCCGTGGTCGCCATGAGCTGCCGCTACCCCGGCGGCGTCAGCACCCCCGAGGAGCTGTGGGAGCTCGTCGCGGGCGGACAGGACGCGATCACCGGCTTCCCCACCGGACGCGGCTGGGACCTGGACGGCCTCTACGACCCGGACCCGGACCGGGTCGGCAGCACCTACGCGCGGGAAGGCGGCTTCCTCCACGACGCCGACCGCTTCGACCCGGCCTTCTTCGGGATCTCCCCGCGCGAGGCGCTGACCATCGACCCCCAGCAGCGGCTGCTGCTCGAACTCTCCTGGGAGGCGTTCGAGCGGGCCGGCATCGACCCGCTGTCACTCAAGGGCAGCGCGAGCGGCGTCTTCGTCGGATGCAGCCACCACGACTACGGGTCGCGCGTCACCGAACCCTCCGAAGAGTTCGAGGGCTACCTCGGCATCGGCAGCGCGGGCAGCGTGGCGTCCGGGCGGATCTCCTACAGCCTCGGCCTCGAAGGGCCCGCGGTGACCGTCGACACGGCGTGCTCCTCGTCGCTGGTCGCGGTCCACCTCGCGGCCCGGTCGCTGCGGGCCGGCGAATGCTCGCTGGCGCTCGCCGGCGGGGTGACCGTGATGTCGACACCGGGCGCGTTCGTCGAGTTCAGCCGGCAACGGGTGCTCGCCGAGGACGGCCGCTGCAAACCGTTCGCCGCCGCCGCCGACGGCACCTCCTGGGCCGAGGGCGCCGGACTGCTCGTCCTGGAACGCCTCTCGGACGCCCGGCGCAACGGCCACCCCGTGCTCGCCCTCGTACGCGGCTCCGCCGTCAACCAGGACGGCGCCAGCAACGGCCTGACCGCCCCCAACGGACCCTCCCAGCAGCGGGTCATCCGGGCGGCCCTCGCCGACGCCGGACTGACCGCTGCCGAGGTCGACGCGGTGGAGGCGCACGGCACCGGGACCCGGCTGGGCGACCCGATCGAGGCCCAGGCACTCCTGGCCACGTACGGCCGGGAACGCGGCGCGCAGCAGCCGCTGTGGCTGGGGTCGCTGAAGTCGAACATCGGACACAGCCAGGCCGCCGCCGGAGTCGCCGGCATCATCAAGATGGTGCAGGCCATGCGGCACGGGGCGCTGCCGCGCACCCTGCACGTGGACACGCCGACACCCCACGTCGACTGGTCGGCCGGCGCGGTCCGGCTGCTCACCGAGGACACCCCGTGGCCGGAGACCGGCCGCCCCAGGCGGGCCGCGGTGTCGTCGTTCGGAGTCAGCGGCACCAACGCCCACACCATCCTCGAACAGCCCACCGAACCGGCCCCGCCCGCCGCCCCCGCGCCGACCCCGGCGACCACCCCCGACACGCCCGCCCTGCCCTGGCTGCTCTCCGCCCGTGGCGCGGACGCGCTGCGGGAGCAGGCCGCCCGGCTGCTCCGGCACGTGGAGCACGCCCCGGCCCTCGCCGTCGCGGACCTGGGCCGCTCCCTGGCGCTGAACCGCAGCGCCTTCGAGTACCGGGCCGCCCTCACCGGCACGGACCGGCAGACCCTGCTCCAGGGGCTCACCGCCCTCGCCGCCGGCGAGCCGTCGGCGGACCTGGTGAGCGGTGTCACCGGCCCGGCCGCGAAGACCGCCTTCCTGTTCCCCGGCCAGGGCAGCCAGCGCACCGGGATGGGCGCCGAACTGTACGCGCGGTTCCCGGTCTTCGCCGACGCCTTCGACGCGGTCTGCGCGGAACTCGACCCGCTGCTCGACCACCCGCTGCGGGAGGTGATCGACGCGGCCCCCGGCGACCCCGGCCACGGCCTGCTGGACCGCACCGAATACACCCAGCCCGCCCTGTTCGCCCTCGGCGTCGCCCTCTTCCGCCTCGTCGAGCACTGGGGCGTGCGCCCCGACCGGCTGCTCGGCCACTCCGTGGGAGAGCTGGCCGCCGCCCACGTCGCCGGGGTGTTCGCGCTGCCCGACGCCGCGAGGCTGGTGGTCGCGCGGGGACGGCTGATGCAGGCCCTCCCGGCGGGCGGCGCGATGGTCGCCCTCGCCGCCGGGGAGGAGGAGGTGCTGCCGCTGCTCGCCGGCCGCGAGAGCGACGTCGGCCTCGCCGCGGTCAACGGCCCGGCCTCGACCGTGATCTCCGGCGACGCGGCGGTGGTGGACGAGATCGCCGCCGTGCTCGCCGCGCGCGGCCGCAAGACCCGACGGCTGCGGGTCTCCCACGCCTTCCACTCGCCCCTCATGGAGCCGATGCTCGCCGAGTTCCGCGAGGTCGCGGCCCGGATCGTCCCGGGAGAGGCCGCCATCCCCGTCATCTCCGACCTGACGGGCGAGCCGGCCACCGCCGAGCAGCTCGGCTCACCGGACTACTGGGTGGAGCACGTGCGCGGCACCGTCCGCTTCCAGGACGGCGTACGCCACCTGGAGCGCGACGGCGTCACCGCGTTCCTCGAACTCGGACCCGACGGCGCGCTCACCGCCATGGGCCAGGACTGCCTGACCGGCGCCGGCGGCAGCCCCGTGCTGGTGCCCCTGCTGCGCAAGGACCGGCCCGAAGCCCCCGCGGCGACGGCCGCCCTGGCCCGGCTGCACGTCACGGGCGTCCCCGTGGACTGGAACGCCGTCCACTCCGGCGGCCCGTCCCGCTCCGCCGTCGACCTGCCGACCTACGCCTTCCAGCGCGGCAGCTACTGGCTGCCGGCCGGCCCGGCCACGGCCGGCCTGCCCGCGGCCGGACTGCTGACGGTCGACCACCCGCTGCTCGGCGCCGGAACGGAACTCGCGGACTCCGACGGCTTCCTGTTCACCAGCAGGTTCTCGGTCCGCAGCCACCCCTGGCTGGCCGACCACGGCGTCTACGAGGGCGTGCTGTTCCCCGCCACCGCGTTCCTGGAACTCGCGGTCCGCGCGGGCGACCAGGTCGGCTGCGACCAGGTCGAGGAACTGACCCTGGAGGCGCCGCTGGTGCTCCCGGCGGGCGGAGCCGTCACACTCCAGCTCACCGTCGGAAGCCCGGACGCCTCCGGCACCCGCCCGCTGAGCGTCCACGCCCGGGCCGCCGACGACGGCCCCGACGCCCCCTGGACCCGGCACGCGAGCGGCCTGCTCACCTCCGCCGCAGAGCCCGACCAGGCGGACCCGGTCGACCCGGTCGACCCCGCGGCCTGGCCGCCGTCCGGAGCCGTCCCCCTCGACACGGAAGGCCTGTACGACCGCTTCGCGGGCGGCGGATTCGCCTACGGACCGGCGTTCCAGGGCCTGCGCGCGGCCTGGCGGCTCGGCGACGAGGTGTACGCCGTCGCGAGCCTGCCGGAGGAGCAGCAGCCGGACGCCGCCGCGTTCGGCCTGCACCCGGCCCTGCTCGACGCCGCCCTGCACGCGCTGGTGTTCGACGTACTGGAGGGACCCGCGCAGGGCTGGCTGCCGTTCTCCTGGAACGGGGTGCGCCTGCACGCCTCCGGCGCCACCGAACTCCGGCTGCGGCTGACCCCCACGGGCCGCGACGCCGTCACCGTACGGGCGACCGACGCCGCCGGCCGGCCGGTGGTCTCGGCCCGCTCCCTCGTCCTGCGACCCGTCTCGGCCGACCGCTTCAAGGCCACCCGCGCCGGACACCACGAGGAGCTGTTCCGCCCCGAGTGGCAGGCCCTGCCGGAGCGCGCCGCGACGGGCACCGTCTCCGGCCCGGAGTCCTGGACCGTGCTCGGCGCCGGGACGCCCCTGCCCTCCGGCGCCGCGCCGCTCCCCGGCCGTACGGTCGCCGACCTCGCCGCGCTGTCCGCACTGCTCGACGCGGGCACCCCGCCGCCCCGGCTGGTCCTCGCCGCCTGCCCGCCCGTCCCGGCCCCGCCCGGCACCCTCCGCGAGGCGGTCCACGACGGCCTCGGCACGGTCCTCGCGCTGCTGCGCGACTGGCTGGCCGACGAGCGCCTGACCGGCTCCAAGCTGGTCCTGGTCACCGCGGGCGCGGTCCCGGTGACCGGCGACGACGTCCCGGACCCGGCCCTGGCCGCGCTCTGGGGCCTGGTCCGCTCGGCGCAGACCGAGAACCCCGACCGCTTCGTCCTGCTGGACCTGGACGCCCACGACACCCCGCCGGCCGTACTCGCCGAAGCCCTCGCCTCCGGGGAACCCCAGCTCGCGATCCGGGCCGGCGCCGTCCACGTCGCCCGGCTGGCCCGCGTACCGCTGGCCGCCGCCGGGCGCACACCCGGCTGGAACGGCGACGGAACCGTCCTGATCACCGGCGGCACCGGCGCCATCGGCGCCCACGTCGCCCGCCACCTGGCCGCCGAACACGGCGTCCGGCACCTACTGCTGACCAGCCGCAGCGGCCCCGCCGCCGACGGCGCGGCCGAACTCCTCGCCGAGCTCGCCGCGCTGGGCGCGCACGCCGAGATCGTCGCCTGCGACGCCGCCGACCGCGACGCCCTCGCGGCCCTGCTGGCCGCCCTGCCCCCCGCGCACCCGCTGACCGGGGTGGTGCACGCCGCGGGCGTCCTGGCCGACGGCGTCGTCGCCACCATGACGCCCGAGCAGCTGGACCTCGTCCTGCGCCCCAAGGTGGACGCGGCGATCAACCTGCACGAACTCACCGCCGGCCCGGACCTGTCCGAGTTCGTCCTGTTCTCGTCCATCGCCGGCATCTTCGGCGGCATGGGCCAGGGCAACTACGCCGCCGCCAACGCCTTCCTGGACGCACTGGCCCACCGGCGCCGCGCCGACGGGCTGCCCGGCCGCTCCCTCGCCTGGGGCCTGTGGGCCAACAGCACCGGGATGACCGGCGGGCTCACCGAGGCCGACCTGCGACGGATCGCCCGGGGCGGGATCGTCGCCTTCGACCCGGCCCAGGGACTGGCGCTCTTCGACACGGCCGCCGCCCTCGACGAGCCGGTCGTCCTCCCGCTGCGGCTCGACACCGCGGCCGTCCGCGCCCAGGCCGGCGCCGGCGGCGTCCCCGCCCTGCTGCGCGGACTGGTGCGCCCCGGCGCCCGGCGCGGCGCCGCGGGCCCCGCCGCCGGCGCCGGCCCCGACGGGCCGGAAGCCCTGAAGCAGCGCCTCGCCTCCCTCAACGACACCCAGCGCGGCCGGGTCCTCCTCGACCTGGTCCGCTCCCACGCCGCCCTGGTGCTCGGCCACAGCGGCCCGGCCGCGGTCGATCCCGGCCGCGGTCTGCTGGAGGTCGGCTTCGACTCGCTGACCGCGGTGGAACTGCGCAACCGGCTGCGCGCCGCCACCGGCCACCCCCTCCCGGCCACCCTGCTCTTCGACCACCCCACGCCGACCGCGATCGCCGGACACCTCGCCGCCGAACTCGTCCCCGAAGGCGGGCCCGGCCCGGTCCCCGGCCTCGCCGAACTGGACGGCCTGGAAGACGCCCTCGACGGCACCCTCGACGACCCGGCGGACCGCGAACGGCTCGCCGACCGGCTCCGGGAACTCCTGCGCCGCGTCGACCCGGCGGCCACCGCGGCCGACGGCGACGGCACGGCGGCCGACTCCATCGAGGACCGGATGGACGGCGCCAGCGACGACGAACTCTTCGACCTCATCGACAACGAACTCGGCCTGTCATGACACCGACCCGACACCCGAACCAGGACGGCGGCTCCCGATGGTGAACGACGACAAGCTGAGGGACTACCTCAAGCGCGTGACGGCGGACCTGCACCACACCCGCCGGCGCCTGACCGAGGCCGAGGAAGCGGGCCGCGAACCGATCGCGGTCGTCGCGATGAGCTGCCGCTACCCCGGCGGCGTACGGTCCCCCGAGGACCTGTGGCGCCTGGTCACCGACGGCACCGACGCCATCACCGGCTTCCCCGGCGACCGGGGCTGGGACCTGGACCACCTGGACGACCCGGAACAACTGCGCGAGGGCACCAGCCACACCGCCCTGGGCGGCTTCCTCGACGACGTCGGGCACTTCGACCCCGGATTCTTCGGGATCTCCCCGCGCGAAGCGCTCGCGATGGACCCCCAGCAGCGGCTCCTCCTGGAGACCACCTGGGAGGCGTTCGAACGGGCCGGCATCGACCCCGCGACCCTGCGGGGCAGCAGGACCGGCGTCTTCGCCGGCGTGATGTACCAGGACTACGCGGTACGGCTGCGCCAGGTCCCCGACGACGTGGCCGGCTACGTCGGCAACGGCAGCTCCGACAGCGTCGCCTCGGGCCGCGTCGCCTACACCTTCGGGCTGGAGGGCCCGGCGGTCAGCATCGACACCGCCTGCTCCTCCTCGCTGGTCGCCATCCACCTCGCCGCCCAGGCCCTGCGGGCCGGCGACTGCACCCTGGCCCTGGCCGGAGGCGCGATGGTCATGTCGACACCCGTCCCGTTCGTGGAGATGAGCCGCCAGGGCGGCCTGGCCCGGGACGGCCGCTGCAAGTCCTTCGCCGCCGCCGCCGACGGCACCGGCTGGGGCGAGGGCGTCGGAATGCTCCTCCTGGAGCGCCTCTCCGACGCCCGGCGGGGCGGCCACCCGGTCCTCGCCCTGATCCGCGGCACCGCCGTCAACCAGGACGGCGCCAGCAGCAGGCTCACCGCCCCCAACGGCCCCGCCCAGCAGCGCGTCATCCGCCACGCCCTGGCCAACGCCGGACTCACCCCCGCCGACGTGGACGTGGTCGAGGCGCACGGCACCGGCACCCCGCTGGGCGACCCGATCGAGGCCCAGGCCCTGCTGGCCACCTACGGGCAGAACCGCGCCGACGGGCAGCCGCTGCTGCTCGGCTCGCTGAAGTCCAACATCGGACACACCCAGGCGGCGGCCGGCGTCGGCGGCGTCATCAAGACCGTCCTCGCCATGCGGCACGGCACCGTCCCGCCCACCCTGCACGCGCAGGACCCGTCCCCGCGGATCGACTGGACCGCGGGCGCGGTACGCCTGGTCACCGAGAACACCCCCTGGCCCGAGACCGGACGGCCGCGCCGGGCCGCGGTGTCCTCCTTCGGCGTCAGCGGCACCAACGGACACGTCGTCCTGGAACAGGCGGACGAACCCGTCCTGGAACAGGCCGACGAACCCGCCGCCCCCGCCGTCCTCCCCTGGGTGCTCTCCGGACGCACCGCCGAAGCGCTGCGCGCCCAGGCCGCACGGCTCCGCGACCACCTCGACGCCCACCCCGGACCCGGCCCGGCCGAGATCGGCCACGCCCTCGCGACGACCCGCGCCGCGCACGAGCACCGGGCGGTCCTGATCGGCACCCACCCCGAGGAGTTCCGGGCCGGCCTCGACGCCCTGGCGGCCGGCCGCACCGTCCCCGGCCTGGTCCTCGGCACCGCCGGAACCGGCGGCGAAGTCGCCCTGGTGTTCCCCGGACAGGGCTCCCAATGGGCCGGCATGGCCGTCGAACTCCTCGACTCCGCCCCCGCCTTCGCCGCCCGCGTCGCGGACTGCGAACGCGCCCTGACCCCCTTCGTCGACTGGTCCCTGGAAGCCGTCCTGCGCGGCGCCCCCGGCACCCCGCCGGCCGACCGCGTCGACGTGGTGCAGCCGGCGCTGTGGGCCGTCATGGTCTCCCTGGCCGAACTGTGGCGCTCCCGCGGCATCACCCCCGGCGCCGTCGTCGGCCACTCCCAGGGCGAGATCGCCGCCGCCGTGGTGGCGGGAGCGCTGAGCCTGGAGGACGGGGCGAAGGTCGTCGCCCTGCGCAGCCGCGCCATCCGCGCCCTGTCCGGCCGCGGCGGCATGGCCTCGGTGGCGCTGCCCGCCGAACAGGTCGCCGAACACCTCGCCCCCTGGGACGGCCGGCTCTCCGTCGCCGCCGTCAACGGACCCGCCTCCACCGTGGTCTCCGGCGACACCGACGCGCTCGACGCGTTCCTCGACCGGACGACGGCCCTGGACATCCGCAGCCGGCGCGTCCCCGTCGACTACGCCTCGCACAGCGCCCACGTCGAGGACATCCGCACCGAACTGCTCGCCCGGCTCGACGGACTGACCCCCCGCCCGTCCGCCGTCCCCTTCTACTCCACCCTCACCGGCGGCCTGCTGGAGGACACCACCGCCCTGGACGCCGACTACTGGTACCGCAACCTCCGCGGGACCGTCCGCTTCGAACAGGCGACCCGCGCCCTGCTCGCCGACGGCTACCAGGTCCTCCTGGAGAGCAGCCCGCACCCCGTCCTCACCGTCGGAGTCCTGGAGACCGCCGAGGACGCCGGCGCCGACGCCACCGCCGTGGGCACCCTGCGCCGCGACGACGGCGGCCCGCGCCGGTTCACCGAGTCCCTGGCCGAACTCCACCTGCGCGGAGTCTCCCCGGACTGGGACACCGTCTTCGCCGACCGCCGCCCCGGACGGGTGGAACTGCCCACCTACGCCTTCCAGCGCGACCCGTACTGGCTGGAGGACGGCGCCGCGCCCGACGCCGACGTCACCTCCGCCGGACTGACCCCCGCGGACCATCCGCTGCTGGGCGCCGTCGTGGTCCTCGCCGACAGCGACGGCCTGCTCCTCACCGGCCGCCTGTCGGCCCGCACCCACCCGTGGCTCGCCGACCACGCCGTCGGCGGCCGGGCACTGCTCCCGGGCACCGCCTTCCTGGAACTCGCGCTCCAGGCCGGAGCCCGCGTCGGCTGCCCCCGGGTCGAGGAATTCACCCTCGAGGCCCCCCTGGTGCTGCCCGAACACGGCGGCACCGTGCTGCGCCTCACCGTGGGCGCCCCCGACTCCCTGGGCCGCCGCCCGCTCAGCCTGCACTCCCGGCCGGACGCACCCGCCGACGGCGCCCTCGACGGCGCCCTCGACGACGAGTGGACCAGGCACGCCGAGGGCGTCCTGGCCCAGGACGGCGCGGAAGGCATCGAGGCCGACGGGCCGATGCCCTGGCCGCCGCCCGGCGCCGAACCCCTCGCCCTCGACGGACTGTACGACCGCTTCGCGGCCGGCGGATTCGCCTACGGTCCCGCCTTCCAGGGCCTGCGCGCGGCCTGGCGCCGCGGCGAAGAGCTGTTCGCGGAGGCCGTCGTGCCCGCCGGGCCCGCACCCGACGCCGCCCGCTTCGGCCTGCACCCGGCCCTGCTGGACGCGGCCCTGCACGCCACCGGCGTGCCCGGCACCCCCGGCGCGGACGCCCACCCCGAGGGACGGCTGCCGTTCTCCTGGAACGGCGTGACCCTGCACGCCGCCGGTGCCGACGCGATCCGCGTCCGGCTCGCCCCGGCCGGACCCGACACGGTGACGCTCGCCGTCGCCGACGCGACCGGCGCCCCCGTGGCGACCGTGGACGCGCTGGTCCTGCGGCCCGCAGGCACCGCCGGCCTCGGCGCCGACCGCGCCGCCCACGGCCGCCGCCACCAGGACCTCTACGCGACGGAGTGGGTCACCGAACCCCCGCGCGGCAGCGGCGCACCCGTCCACCGCACCGCGGACCTGGCCGCGCTGCTGGCCGCCGTCGACGCCGGAGCCCCGGTGCCCGAGACGGTCCTGCTCGCCTGCGCGGAGCCCGTGGAGCCCGTGGAGCCCGTGGACGCGGCCGGACCGGCCGCGGCGGTCCGCGCGGCCGTCCACCAGGCCCTGGCCGACGTCCGGACCTGGCTCGCCGACGACCGCTTCGCCGGCTCGCGCCTGGTGTTCGCCACCCGGGGCGCGGTCAGCACCGGCGAGGGGGAGGACGTCCGCAACCCCGCGCACAGCGCGCTCTGGGGCCTGGTCCGCTCGGCCGGGTCCGAACACCCCGGGCGCTTCGCCCTGCTCGACCTCGACGCCGACGACGAGCACGACACCTCCGCGGGCGTCGCCGCGGCCCTCGCCTCGGGAGAACCGCAGGCCGCGGTCCGCGGCGACGACGTCCGCACACCCCGCCTGGTCCGAGTCCTCAGGAACGACCCGGACACCTCCGACGACGCGGCAGGGCCCCTCCGGGCCTTCGACCCGGACGGCACGGTCCTCATCACCGGCGGCACCGGCCTGCTCGGCTCCCACGTCGCCCGCCGCCTGGTCACCGGGCACGGCGTCCGGCACCTGCTGCTGCTCTCCCGCGGCGGCCCGGCCGCCGCCGGAGCCGAAGAACTGCGGGCCGAACTCGCCGCGCTGGGAGCCGAGACCGCCGTCGTCGCCTGCGACGCCGCCGACCGGACCGCCCTGGCCGCCGTACTCGCGGACCTGCCGGCCGCGCACCCGCTGACCGCCGTGGTCCACACCGCGGGCACCCTCGACGACGGCGTCGTCACCGCACTCACCCCCGAACGGGTGGACGCCGTGCTGCGCCCCAAGGTCGACGCCGCCCTCCACCTGCACGAACTGACCCGCGACCTCGACCTCACGCACTTCGTGCTCTTCTCCTCGGCCGCGGGCACCTTCGGCGGCCCCGGACAGGCCAACTACGCCGCCGCCAACGCCTTCCTCGACGCCCTGGCCACCCGGCGCCGGGCGGCGGGGCTGGCCGGCCAGTCCCTGGCCTGGACCCTGTGGGAGCAGCCCAGTGCCCTCACCGGACACCTGGACGAGGACGACGTACGACGCCTCGCCCGGTCCGGGATGCCGCCAATCTCCACCGAGCGAGGACTCGCGCTCCTCGACACCGCCCTCACCGTGGACCGGGCCGTCCTGGTCCCGATGCGCCTCGACGCCGCGGCCCTGCGGTCCGCGGCGGCGGACGGCACCCTGCCGCCGCTGCTGCGCGGCCTGGTGCGCACACCGCCGCGCCGGGCGGCCACGGCCGCGGAGGCGACGGCCGACGACAACGCCCTGCGCCTGCGCCTCGCGGCCCTCGACGGCACCGGACGGACCCGGCTGCTCGTCGAACTCGTCCGCACCCACGCGGCAGCGGTCCTCGGCCACGCCTCCCCAGACACCCTCGACCCCGGACGGGCCTTCCGCGAACTGGGATTCGACTCACTGGCCTCGGTGAACCTGCGCAACCGCCTGAACGCCGCCACCGGCCTGCGGCTCCCCGCCAGCCTGGTGTTCGACCACCCCACCCCGGCGGCGCTCGCGGACTTCCTGCGCGCCGGACTCACGGACCCGGAAACGGCCACGGCCGTCCGGCCCGCCGTACCCGCGGGGCCGGCCGACCGGAACCGGGACGCGGACGACGACCGGATCGCGATCGTCGCCGCGGCCTGCCGCCTCCCCGGCGGTGTCCGCTCACCCGAGGACCTGTGGCGGATGCTGGCCGAGGGCCGCGACGGCGTCTCCGGGTTCCCCACCGACCGCGGCTGGGACGTCGAAGCCCTCTACGACCCCGATCCCGACCGCATCGGCACCTCCGTCACCCGCGACGGCGGCTTCCTGTACGACGCCGCCGAGTTCGACGCGGAGTTCTTCGGCATCTCGCCGCGCGAGGCCCTGGCCATGGACCCGCAGCAGCGGCTGCTCCTGGAGACCACCTGGGAACTCTTCGAACGCGCGGCCATCGACCCGGCCGCCCTGCGCGGCGCCCCGGTCGGCACGTACGTCGGCCTGATGCAGCAGGACTACGCCGCCCGGCTGCTGCCCTACATCCCCGAGGACGTCGAAGGATTCCTCGGCACCGGCAACTCGGGAAGCATCGTCTCCGGACGCCTGGCCTACTTCTTCGGCCTGGAAGGCCCCGCGGTCACCGTCGACACGGCGTGCTCGTCCTCGTTGGTGGCCCTGCACCTCGCGGTACGGGCGTTGCGATCCGGCGAGTGCTCGCTGGCCCTGGCCGGCGGCGTCAACGTGATGTGCAGCCCCGAACTGTTCGTCGAGTTCAGCCGTCAGGGCGGACTCGCCCCGGACGGCCGCTGCAAGTCCTTCGCGGCAGCGGCCGACGGGACCGCCTTCGGCGAGGGCGTCGGCATGCTGCTGGTGGAGCGGCTGTCGGACGCGCGGCGCAACGGGCATCCGGTGCTGGCGGTGATCCGTGGTTCGGCGGTGAATCAGGACGGTGCGAGCAACGGTCTGACGGCGCCGAACGGCCCGTCGCAGCAGCGGGTGATCCGTGCGGCGCTCGCGGATGCGGGGTTGTCGGCGTCCGCGGTGGATGTGGTGGAGGCGCACGGTACGGGGACGCGGCTGGGCGACCCGATCGAGGCGCAGGCCCTGCTGGCGACGTACGGGCAGGACCGTCCGGCGGACCGTCCGGTGTGGATCGGCTCGCTGAAGTCGAACATCGGACACGCCTCGGCTGCCGCCGGTGTGGCGGGGGTCATCAAGTCGGTGCTCGCCCTGCGGCACGGCGTGATGCCCAAGACGCTGCACGTGGACGGCCCGACGCCCGAGGTGGACTGGTCGGCGGGCGCGGGCCGACTGCTGACGGAGGCCCGTGCGTGGGACGACACGGGCCGCCTGCGGCGGGCCGGCGTGTCCTCCTTCGGCGTCAGCGGCACCAACGCCCACGTCATCCTCGAACAGGCCCCGGACGACCCGACAGCTCCCGCGGACACGCTCGTCGACCAGCCCGGGACACCGGAGACGGCACCCGCGGTCGTCCCCCTGCTCCTCTCGGCGCGCACTCCGGAGGCGCTGCGCGCCCAGGCCGCCGCGCTGTCGGCCCGGATCGGCGACGGTTCGGGCGTCCGCGCCGCGGACGTGGCCTTCTCCCTGGCCACGGGCCGCAGCGCGCTGGCACACCGCGCGGTGCTGGTGGGCACGGAGGAGAACCTCGCCGAGCACCTGACCGCGCTGTCGCAGGGTGCCGCGGTGTCCGGCGGCGGGTTGGTTTCCGGTCGTTCGGTGCTGGTGTTCCCGGGTCAGGGTTCGCAGTGGGTGGGGATGGCCGCGGAGCTGTTGGCCGAATCGGCTGTGTTCGCGGGGCGGATGGCCGAGTGCGAGCGGGCGCTGGCGCCTTACGTGGATTGGTCGTTGGCGGAGGCGCTGGGTTCGGAGGCGCTGTTGGCGCGGGTCGATGTGGTGCAGCCGGTGCTGTGGGCGGTGATGGTGTCGCTGGCGGAGGTGTGGCGCTCGTTCGGCGTCGTTCCGGACGCGGTGGTGGGCCACTCGCAGGGCGAGATCGCCGCGGCCGTGGTGGCGGGTGGTCTGAGCATCGACGACGGGGCGCGGGTGGTGGCGTTGCGTTCCCGTGCGGTGGGTGCGCTGGCGGGCCGTGGCGGGATGGCGTCG
>NZ_JBHXTL010000155.1:0-20460 GCF_042677365.1 Kitasatospora sp. NPDC127116 | reverse complement strand
CCGCCCCCCCACCAGCCCCCCCGCCACCCCCCGGGGTCCTCCGCGCCGCCCGCCTCCTCCCCCGCCGCCGGCCCGCCCCGCCAACAGGTGCGTCGCCAACCGCCCGTTGGCTGTGGCCTCGCCCCGCTCGACGCCGCGCGCTCCTAGCTGTTGCCCCCGCTGCTGCCGCCGCCGTTGTTGCCGCCCCCACCGCCGTTGTTGCCACCCCCGTTGTTGCCACCGCCGTTGTTGCCGCCGCCCCCGCCGCCGCCCGCCGGGTTGAGCAGGCCGACGATGTCGATGGAGTTGCCGCAGACGTTGGCCTCGAGGTTGACGGGGATCTGGATCAGGTTGCCGGACAGCACACCCGGCGATGCCGCGGCGATGCCGTCGGCGTCGGCGTCGCCGTGCGCGTTGAAGCACGCGCCCGAGGGCAGGGTGTATCCGGACTCGCCGTGTTCGACCCCCTCGTCGTGGCCCGCGGCCGCGGGACCCGTGGAGAGGACGGCCAGCGCGACCGTGAGGCCGCCGGCGAGCAGGTACTTGCTGGTGTTGGTCATGGCGGAAGGGGTAGCCGGTCGGCCCGGGCGTCACGGGGCAGCCCCGCCCGCGCGGTCACCCGGTTGCAGGCCCGATCTACCACCGATGCAGGAGCCCCACCCCGATCGGACCGGAACCGGACGGTCCCCGCGGTCCGAACCGGGTGAGACCGGCGCCCCGGGAGCACGGCCCGCCTGCGGGACCTCGGCCGGAGAGGTGACGTACGGCAACCGATCAGGTGCCTTTCGGGCGTTTCACGGTGCCGCGCGGCACTGCCCGGGGCGATAACCGGCCTCGCATGTCCGCTGCCGAGGCGGCAGGCGTGCGGTGACATGGTGCGCAGTCGTTCGACCGGGTCGGCCCGGGTGCCTCCGGCGAACGGATGCGCGGCTCGCGTTTCACACCGTCAAAGCCGTCCCACCCGCCGCGCCAGTGTTCGGGCGCCGGTGCCCGAGTCGACCTGGGAGTACCCGCATGAGAGTCCGCACAACCCGGCCGCCGCACGACTCGGGGGAGTCCGGACCGCCTTCGGGGGCGCCGAGGGCCCGGCGGGTCCTCCGCCGGACCCTGATGGCGTTGACGACCGCGGCGGCCGTGGCGACCGTGTCCGTCACCGGCTTCCCCCTGGCCGGGAAGGCCGCGGCGCAGTCGCCCTCGCTGTCGCTCTCCCAGTCGGTCTCCCCGACGACCGTCAACACGGTCGGCGAGAACGCGACCTTCTCCTTCGTGGTCACGAACAACGGTGACGAGCCGCTCACCGGAGTCACGGTCACCACCACGTCCTTCAGCGGCACCGCGGGCCCGCTGGTGGTCTCGTGCCAGGGGACCGACCTCGCCCCCGGCTCCGCGACGACCTGCACCGCCCCGTACACCGTGACCCAGGCGGACATCGACGCGGGCGGCGTCACGAGCATCGGCACCGCCACCGGTCGGACGTCCACCGGATCCACGGTCACCGCGCCCGGCGCCACCGCCACCCTGGCCGCCATCCAGAGCGCGGCGATCTCCCTGCAGAAGGCCGGGGCACCGTCCGGAGGCAACGGCGGGGGCGGGAACGACGGCGGGGGCGGCGGGAACAACGGGGGTGGGAACAACGGCGGCGGCACCAACAGCCGACGCTCGACCTCCGTGACCACGTTGACGGTCGGTCAGACGATCTCCTACACGTACGACGTGATGAACACCGGGAACGTCACGCTGACGGGGGTGTCGGTGACGGACACCTCCTTCTCCGGCACGGGCACCCCGCCCGCGATCTCCTGCCCGGCGACCACGCTGCCGCCGGGCGAGTCGATGACCTGCACCGGCTCGTACACGGTGACGCAGGCCGACGTGGCCGCCGGGTCGATCACCAACACCGCCACCGCGACCGGCACCCCGCCCTCCGGGCCCCCGGTCACGTCAGGGCCCGCCACAGCGACGGTGACCTCCCCGCAGAACCAGGCCGGCCTGGCCCTCGACAAGATCGCCATCACCTCCGGCGGGGGCGGCAGCGGCGGCAACAGCCGGCGCAACACCCTGATGACCACCATCGCCGTCGGCGAGCCCCTCATCTACTACTTCACGGTGACCAACACCGGGAACGTCGACCTGACGGACATCAACGTCACCGACACCTCGTTCTCCGGCACGGGAACCCCGCCCGCGATCTCCTGCCCGTCGGCCATCCTGCCCGTCGGCACGAGTTTCACCTGCTCGGCCACCTACACCGTCACCCAGGCCGACGTCACCGCCGGGACGATCACCAACACCGCCACCGCGACCGGGACCCCGCCCTACGGGCCCCCGGTCACCTCACCGCCCGCCACCGCCACCGTGACCGGCCCTCCGGCCGCGCTCACCCTCGACAAGATCGTGTCCGTCGCCGGCGGCGGCGGGGGCGGGGGCCACAACGGCGGGGGCAACAACGGCGGCGGCAACAACCGGCGCAACACCGTGGTCGCCACCCTCACCCCCGGCCAGGTCCTCGACTACTCCTACGTGGTGACCAACACCGGCAACGTCACCCTGACGGGCCTGTCGGTGACGGACACCTCCTTCTCCGGCAAGGGCACCCCGCCCGTGATCACCTGCCCGTCGACGCCCCTGGAGCCGGGAGCGTCGATCACCTGCACGGCCACCTACACCGTCACCCAGGCCGACATCGACGCCGGGACGATCACCAACACCGCCACCGCGACCGGCACCCCGCCCTCCGGGCCCCCGGTGACCTCGCCCCCCGCCACCGCCACCGTGACGCTGACCCGGTCCCCGGCCCTCACCCTCGCCAAGTCCGCGTCCCCGGCCACGGTGACCGCCGCCGGCCAGACCGTCACCTACACCCTGGTGGCCACCAACAGCGGCAACGTCACCCTCACCGGCATCACCGTCGCCGACACCGCGTTCTCCGGCTCCGGCACCGCCCCCACCATCAGCTGCCCCACCGGGCCGCTGGCGCCCGGCGGGTCGACGACCTGCACGGGCACCTACACCGTCACCGCGGCCGACCTGCGCCAGGGGCACATCGACAACACCGCGGTGGCCACCGCCACCGGGCCCGGCTCCACCACGGTCACGTCGGGCCCCGCCACGGCGCGGGTCGCGGCCACGCCACCCCAGTCGGCCCCGTCCCCGTCCCCCTCGCCCTCCCCCTCGCACATTCCTTCTCCGTCGCCCTCGCACCACCCGTCCGGCCAGCCCCACCCGCCGCACGGCCAACTGCCCGAGACCGGTGCCGGAAACCTGACCCTCATCGGCGCGGCGGGCGCGCTCCTGCTCGCCGCGGGCGTCCCCGTGCTCCTCACCGCCAACCGCAGACGCCGCCCGCAGGCCGGCAGCGCGGACCAGGGCACCCGGCCCATGGAGTGACACAGCACCCCCCGGATGACGGCACCGGCCCGCGCGGAGCGCGCGGGCCGGTGCCGTGCGTCGGGGCTCGCACAACCGGCGGTCACCCGCGCCGTGGTCACCGCCCCTCGGTGATGACCTCCAGGGCCGGACGGGGCTCGCGGCCGAGCAGGGCCGCGAGATCACCCGGCCCGCCCGGGCCCGCGAGGAAGCCGTGGGCGATCGCCGAGTAGGTGCCGACCACCATCGGCACCTGGAAGTCCCGCGCGTCCGAGGCCGCCACCGCCGCCCGGGCCTCGGTCAGCCGTCCCGGGCGGTACTCGGCGCCGAGCGCCTCGGCCACCTCCGCGCCGCCCACCGCCCGCTCCCCCACCAGCTCGTAGGTGCGGCCCGCGTGCCCGGCCGGCGCCAGGGCGACGTTCACCGCCACCTCCGCGAGGTCCGCCCGGGCCACCGCCGCGAGCTTCCCGTCCCCGAGCGGAGCGCCGATCACCCCGTCCGGGCCGGGCGCGGTGATCGCCCCCAGCAACTCGGCGTACAGGCCGTTGCGCAGCACCGTCCAGCGCAGCGTGGCGGACGCGCGCAGCCGCCGCTCCGTCCAGCGGTGGGCGAGGGCGTAGGGCAGGTGGTCGCCGTCGCCCGAGAGGCTGGTGTACACGAGGTGCTCGACGCCCGCCCGCTCCGCCGCCTCGATCGCGGCGCCGTGCCGGGCGATCACCACGTCGTCCTCCGCGGCGCCGGCCGAGATCAGCAGCAGGGTCCGCACCCCGGCGAAGGCCTCCGCCAGGGTGTCCGGCCGGTCGAAGTCCACCAGCCGGGCCGGGACGCCGTGCGGCACCTCCCCGGGCGTGCGCGAGCCGGCGACGACGCCCTCCCGGCCGGCGAGCCGCGCCAGGACGAGCGCGCCCAGGCCTCCGTTGACTCCGGTGACGAGCAGCATGGGTTCCTCCAGGGGTGATCGGTCGTCGGCTGCACGACCATCCTCGATAGCCTGGGCGTCCGGCGTAAGGAGGCACATTCATGTCAGCAGGGCACACCGCGGTAACCACGTCCCGCCCGGTGGTCTGGTGCGAGGACGGCGTGGACTGCGGGATCCGCGACCTGCTGGACCGCCTGGGCGACAAGTGGTCGGTCCTCACCGTCGTCGAACTCGCCCAGGGCGTACGGCGGTTCCGCGAACTGCAGCGCGCCCTGCCGGGCATCTCGCAGCGGATGCTCACCCTGACCGTGCGCCGCCTGGAGCGCGACGGCCTGGTCTCGCGGACCGTCCACCCGACCGTCCCCCCGCAGGTGGAGTACGAGCTGACGCCGCTCGGGCACAGCCTGACCCACCTGGTGCGGGCGATGGCGGACTGGTCGTACGGCCACCACGACGCGATCGTCGACTCCCGGCGGCAGTGGGACGAGGCCAACCCCGGCTCGGAGATCCGCTAGGGGTCGGGTCTCACCCAGTGACCTCGACGGTGACGTCGTAGCCGCGCTGCTCGGGCGGGCAGTTGAGGGCCTCGCCGCAGCTGGTGCGGGTCGCGGTGAGGCGGGCGGTGCCGGGGGCGCGGGCGGTGAAGGAGGCGGTGACGGTGCCGCAGCCGCCGCCGGGGCGGCAGGACGGGGACGGGGCGGTGGTCGGGGAGCCTTCCGGCGCGAGGACGTCGGGGGCGGAACTGGTCGCGGCCGACCAGTAGGTGCTGTGGAGGGCGAGCGTGACGGTCGTGCCGACGGCGGCCTTCAGGGTGGTGCGGTCGGCGTGCTCGTCCACCGTGACCGTCGCCGGGCTCGGCGCGGTCGACGCGGTCGACGCGGTCGACGCGGCGGTGGGCGTCGACGGGCCCGTTCCGGTGGAGGCGCAGCCGGCCAGGGCGAGCAGGGCGGCCGCGAGTACCGGGGCGGCGGATCTTCTCGGGTTCACGGCGGTTCCTCCTGCTGTTGTTCCGGGGTACCGGTTCGACGCCCCGGCGGCCGGTTCGGATCCCGCCGGACGGCGCTCGGACCGGAAACGGCACCGGGGCGGGCGCTGGGCCCACCCCGGTGCGTTCGGCGCGGCGGTCGTCAGGAGACGGTCACGTCGTCGTAGTAGGTGTAGGTCGGGTCACCCGGGTAGTTGTCGTCGTGGTTGCTCAGGGTGAGGGTGTAGGAGTGGCCCGGGGTGACGGTCGCCGCCTTGTTGGTCCAGGTGCCGGTGGTGGTGCAGGTCTTGGCCAGGACCGTGGTCGTCGTGCCGGTGGTGTTGTCCTTCAGGGTGGCGGTGGCCCAGTCGTAGGTGACGGTGTCGTCACAGGTGTTGCTGTACCAGAAGGACAGCTTGCTGGAGCCGGTCGGCGCGGTGAAGGTCTGGGCGATCGAGGAGTCCCCGGTCGGGCCGGTGGAGCCGACCATGGCGCCGTAGCCGCCGCTGTGGGCGGCGGAGGCGGTGGCGGAGGTGCTGCCGGCGGTGGTCCAGCCGGTCAGGCTGCCGGTCTCCAGTCCACCGTTGGTGACGGCGTTGCCACCGCCCCCGCCGGTGGACTCGGTCCAGGTGAAGGTGGTGCTGCCGGCGGCGCCGGTGGTGTCGGTGGCGGTGACCGTGACGCTGGAGGTGCCGGCGGCGGTCGGGGTGCCGGAGATCAGGCCGGTCGAGGCGTTGATCGACAGGCCGGCCGGCAGGCCGGTGGCCGAGTAGCCCAGGGTCTGGCCGGTGGCCGAGTCGGTGGCGTTGATCTGCAGGCCGACCGCGGTGCCGACGGTGCCGCTCTGGTTGCCCGGGTTGGTGACGGTGACCGAGTTGCCGTGGGTCAGGATGGCGTGCGAGATCGCGCAGGAGTTGGTGTCGTTGGACCAGCTGGCCTGCTCGGCGTAGCTGCCGAATGCCCCGAAGGAGATGTTGGCGGCGCCGCCGGTGCTGCCGGGCTGGATCCAGGCGCACTCGTCGGAGTTCTCCTGGCCGTTGTAGCTGCTGCCGGAGACGTGGTTGGTCCAGCCTCCGGCCGGGTTCTGGTCGGACATCATCTCGTGCCACTCGTGGCCGAGGGTCATCGTCCAGCCGTCCAGCGTGCCGGGCGAGTTGACGAAGCCGACGCCGCAGTTGGAGCCCGCGTCGATGTTGTACGGCTGGTTGGAGAAGGCGATGTCGCCGTAGGGCGAGCTCGCCGCACCGCCGGTGAGGGTGGTGTCACCGTTCCAGTCGTGCCAGGCGCAGTACCCGGTGGTCGGGTTCTGGTAGTCGTCCGGGTTGGTGCCGTGCGGCGACAGGACGATGTAGTACGCGTCCCGGTTGGCGGCGGCGGTGGTGTTGCCGAAGTGTCCGGCGGCCTTGACGGCCTCCTGGGCGAGCTGGTTGCCGCTGGCCTGGCTCGGCGAGGCGGCCGCGTTGTCGTACCAGACGCCGGACAGGACGCCGCCGCTCTGGTACGGGATGAAGTTGGCGCCGGACGGGCAGCTCACGGCACCGGTGGCGACGGTGGGGCCGTCGCACCACTGGGTCAGGTCGGCCGACCAGGTCTCGCCGTTGGTGCCGATGCCCTTGAACATCTGCTGGGTGGCACCGGCGGCACCGGCCGAGTCGTTGGAGAACTTCGCGTTGCCGCCGGCGTCGGTTGTCTGGGTGCCCCACTGGTTGCCGTAGAAGACCAGGTAGACCTTGGAGTGCCCGCTCTGCACGCCGATCCCGTCGACGCCGCCGCCGTACGACAGCGTCTGCTGACCGGTCGCCGCGGCCTGGTCGTGGGCGGCGAGCCACTTCTTGTAGTTCTCGTGCTGGGACATGCCGGGGACCGCGCCGTGCCGGTAGGGGTGGCCGTTCTGCGGGCTCCAGGGGTTGAACTCGTTGGTGGTGCTGCCCTGCGAGCCGGAGATGTCCTGCGCGGAGGCCGGACCGGCCGCGCCGGCCAAGCCGGCGGCGGCGAGCGCGAGCGACGCTATTCCGGTGAGCGCCGCGTACCTCGCGCGTCCTGTCCTGGGGGAGTGACCCATGGGTGAGGGTGCCTCTCTTCTGCCGATCGTCCGCGGCCTCGGGAGCCGGGAACGATCCCTTTGTGGGGGAAGGGCCGGCGGCGGATTCCGTCGGGCCGGGTTCCGGTCGAATTCATTCGCACACCCGGAATTGACGGTCCGTCGGCATTTGCCGCCTGCGTGGCAAGAAGGAAAGCAGAGCTGATGAACACCGGTCAACGGCGCGGGGTAAGGATCGATTAAGAAGCGCGTCCAAGCAGGTCAAGCAACGTTGATGAAAGGGGATCAACGCGCGTAGTCATTCACTGAATAGGACAGGAAATACCGTTTCGAAATCCGCGAGCGGCCGTGCGGCGAGGCCCCCTGACGGCAATTCGGCGCCGTGCGGAACCTCCCCCTCGGCCCCTCCGGAAGGGGGCGGCACGGGAATCCGCCCGCCGCCCCGGCCCGCTACCGCTCGTACGCCACCTCGGGGAAGCGCGCCGAGGGCCCGTCCAGCAGGTGGTCGTCCTGGCCGCGCAGCCAGCGGTCGAAGAAGGACGCCACGTAGGAGCGGGTGGCGAGTTCGGCGCGGCCGGGGCGGATGTCGCCGACGTCCTTGCGCAGCTGCTCGGCGCTGAGCACGCCCTGGCGGGCGAGCTGCGGCAGCAGCGGCTGGGCGTCGGTGTACGAGCCGTGGCGGGAGCCGGTGAGGGTGACGTCGGCGTGCCAGCCGGTGCTGTGCTGCCACAGGGCGTTCCAGCCGGGCTGGTCGCGGTAGCCGCCGGAGTCCTCGCCGCCGGTGCCCATCAGCAGGAACGGCCGGTTCAGGCCGTCCTCGGCGACGCTGGGCAGGAGGACGCCGGTGTGGCCGTCGGGGCCGGGGAAGTGCATCTGCCCGTCCATGTTGATCCCGGCCGCGATCCGCGGGTCGTCGTGCATGGCCTGGAGCGCGGTGAAGCCGCCCGCCGACTGGCCGACCATGCCGATCCGGCCGAGGTCGAGGGCCCCGGCCACCCCGGCGGGCAGGCCCGACCGCGTGCCCAGGCCGGCGAGCCGGTCCAGGACGAAGCGGGTGTCGGCGACCCGGGTGTCCATCGCCTTGCGCAGCACCGCGCCGATGTCCAGGCCGGGCCGACCGAGCATGCCGGGGAGCACCGAGGTGGCCAGGTCGCCGCCGGGGAAGGCGACTTCGGAGGCCTCGTAGGTGTGGTCGACGGTGACCACCACGTAGCCGCGCGAGGCGAGGTCCTCGACCAGCGCCGTCCCCCAGGTGCGCGGGTCGCCGAGGCCGGGCGAGTACAGCACGACCGGGCGCGGGCCGCCGGGCAGCGCCGGGGCGTCCTTGCGCGCGTGGGTGCGGATGGCCGACCAGTCGGTGCGGCCGGGCTCGGTGCCGTAGTTGAGCAGGCCGACACCGTCCGGGCCGTCGAAGTGCCGGCCGGCGGCGGGCTCCATGTACGGGGCCCGCTCGTCGCCGGAGGCCGGGTGGGAGGTCGGGTACCAGAGGCTGATCATCAGCTCGCGCCGCTGCCCGGGGTGCCAGGGGTCCTCCCGTCCGGTGTCGGTGAGGTGCAGCGCGGTGGTCCCGATCGGGTACGGCCCGCTGGGCTCGGGCAGCCAGGCCCGGGCCTGCCGCCCGGGGCCCGCGTCCCCCGGCGCGACCGCCCCCACGGCCGTACCGATCGTGCCCACCGCCGTTGCCGCCGCCAGCACCACCGCCGCCACGGCCCGTCCCGGAATGCCCATGATGTCCTCCGTGCTCCGATCGATCGAACACGCAGGACACTACGGTCGGGGACGGGCCGCGGCCGTCATACCAGAGGGCCAACACGTCCCTGAATAGCCGGGTATGACACCCCTACGGGTCAGCGCCGGTACTTGCGCAGTTCCCTCCGGGCCAGCGAGCGCTTGTGCACCTCGTCGGGGCCGTCCGCCAGCCGCAGGGTGCGGTTGCCGGCCCACAGCTGGGCGAGCGGGGTGTCCTGGCTGACGCCGGCGGCGCCGTGGGCCTGGACGGCCTTGTCGAGGATCCACTCGACGGTGCGCGGGGTGGCGATCTTGATCGCCTGGATCTCGGTGTGCGCACCGCGGTTGCCGACGGTGTCCATCAGCCAGGCGGTCTTCAGCACCAGCAGCCGCAACTGCTCGATCCGCACCCGGGACTCGGCGATCCAGTCCTGCACCACGCCCTGCTCGGCCAGCGGCTTCCCGAACGCCACCCGCTCGTCGGCCCGGCGGCACATCAGTTCCAGCGCCCGCTCGGCGATGCCGATGGCGCGCATGCAGTGGTGGATGCGGCCGGGGCCGAGCCGGGCCTGGGCGATGGCGAAGCCCGTGCCCTCCTCGCCGATCAGGTTCTCCACCGGGACGCGGACGTCCTCGAACAGCACCTCGGCGTGGCCGCCGTGATCGGCGTCGTCGTACCCGAAGACCGTCATGCCGCGCCGCACGGTCACGCCCGGGGTGTCGCGCGGGACGAGCACCATGCTCTGCTGCCGGTGGGGTTCGGCGGCCGGGTCGGTCCTGCCCATCACGATGAGGATCCGGCAGTCGGGGTTCATCGCCCCGGTGATGTACCACTTGCGGCCATTGACGACGTACTCCTCGCCGTCCCGCTCGATCCGGGTGGCGATGTTGGTGGCGTCCGAGGAGGCCACCTCGGGCTCGGTCATCGCGAAGGCCGAGCGGATCGCGCCGTCCAGCAGCGGGCGCAGCCAGCGCTCGCGCTGCTCGGCGCTGCCGAACTGGGCGAGCAGCTCCATGTTGCCGGTGTCGGGCGCCGCGCAGTTGAGCGCGGGCGGGGCCAACTGGATGCTGCGGCCGGTGATTTCGGCGAGCGGGGCGTACTGGAGGTTGGTCAGGCCGGCACCGGGCTCGCCGGGGAGGCTGTGCTTGTCCACAAAGAAGAGATTCCAGAGCCCCTGCTTGCGGGCCTCGGTCTGGAGGTCGGCGACGACCGGGGGGACGGCCCACCGGTCGCGGGCCGGGTCGGCGGGTCGGGCCGCGAGCTGGGCGGCGAGGACGGGCTCGGCGGGGTACACGTGCTCGTCCATGAAGGCGAGCAGCTGCTCGCGGAGCTCGTTCGTCCGGGCGTCGTAGGCGAAGTCCATCGGGTTCTCGGCTCTCCTTGAGGGTGCTCAGGCCTTGAGGGTGCTCAGGCCGTGCCGGGCGAGGATCGGGGCCATCTCGCCGGCGCGCTCGAAGCCGGCGCCCAGGGTGCGGCCCTGCCGGAAGCGGAAGTGGATGCCCTCGGCGACGGCGGCGAGCTTGAACGAGGCGAAGGCGACGTACCAGTCGAGGTCCTCCGCCCGGCGCCCGGTCGCGTCGGCGTAGGAGGAGACGATCTCGTCGGGCTTCGGGAAGCCGGGGGCGGTCATGGCGGAGGGGATGATGCCGCCGCCGACGCCGGCGAGTTCGGTGTACATCACCAGCAGGCCGACATCGGTGAGCGGGTCGCCGAGGGTGGACATCTCCCAGTCCAGGACGGCGGCGATGGTGTCGTCCGCGTCGACCAGGACGTTGTCGAGCCGGTAGTCGCCGTGCACCAGCGCGGGCGCGGGCGAGACCGGCAGCCGCTCGGCGAGCCCGGCGCGCAGGCGGTCGAGGTCCGGCAGGTCGCGGCTGCGGGAGGCTTCCAACTGCTTCGACCAGCGGCGCAGCTGGCGCTCCAGGTAGCCCTCCGGGCGGCCGAAGTCGGCGAGGCCGACGGCGGCCGGGTCGATCCCGTGCAGGGTGGCGAGGGTGTCGACCAGCCTGCGCCCGAGCGCGTGCACCCGCTGTTCGCCGAGGGCGGCCAGCGGGGCGGCGTCCCGGTGGGCGGTGCCGGGGACGTACTCCATCAGGTACCAGGGGGCGCCGAGGGTGTCGGTGTCCGGGTCGAGCAGCAGGGTGCGGGGGACGGGGACCCCGGTGTCGCGCAGCGCGGTCATCACCCGGTACTCGCGGCCCATGTCGTGCGCGGTGGCGAGGACGTGCCCGAGCGGCGGTCGCCGGAGGACCGCGCGGGAGGCGCCGTCGCTCAGCACGTACGTGAGGTTCGAGCGGCCGCCTTCGATGAGGTCGGCCCGCAACGGCCCCCGCCCCTGGCCCTCTCCCTGGCCCTGGCCCTGGCCCTGGCCCTGGAGGATGCCGGGCAGCTCGCGGTCCAGGTGGGCCCGGAGGCGGGCCAGGTCCAGGCCTGGCGGGTCGACGGGGGTCTCGGCCATCGGGCGGCTCCTCGGGGAAGCGGATCATTGACTAAGCGCTTGCTTAGCATTCAACCGCAGGAGGCCCCCTGTCAATGCCGCGAACCCCCGCGCCGCACGGCTCGGGCGTTCGATCGATGCGGGGGCCGCCGGCGAGGCCTTCTCATCACGCCATCCGCCGTGCGACACAAGGGAGTTGCTCGCCGACCCCGCCCCCACCGCGGTCGCACCGGCCCCGCCTCGACAGAGGTCGATCAAAAGTGTTCTGATGATCACTTCCATCGATCGTCTTCTGAACACCGCCTGATCGAAGATCAGAGAAATGGGGTCCGGTGAGGACTGCTCGCGGCTCGGCCATCCTGCTGGCGATGGGGGTCCTCGGGACCTCCGCCCTGGCGACGGGATGCTCCGGCACGCAGAGCAGACCCACGGCCGCCACCGGCACCACCCCGTCCACCCCGGCCCCGAGTGCCACGACCGACACCCCCGCCCCGCCACCCCCCGCCCCCACGCCCACCCCCACCTGGGACGGCCAGGTCAAGGTGCTCGGCGACGGCTCCACCTCCTACACCGGCCCGCAGCCCAAGCAGCCCACGCCCGAGAAGCTCAAGCCCGGCGAGAAGCCGCCGCAGTTCGTCGTCTTCTCCTGGGACGGCGCGCTGGAGGGCGACGATCGCATGTTCTCCCGCTTCCGCAAACTCGGCGTCGAGAACAACGCCCAGATGACCTTCTTCCTGAGCGGCCTCTACACCCTCCCCAAGTCCAGGAGCACGCTCTACAAGCCACCGCAGCACAAGCCCGGCGACGCCTCCATCGACTACGCCACCGACCCCCACATCAAGGACACCCTGGAACAGCTGCGCCTCGCCTGGCAGGACGGCAACGAGGTCGGCACCCACTTCAACGGGCACTTCTGCAACGCCAAGGGCGGCGGCGAGTGGAGCACCGAGGAGTGGAAGAGCGAGCTCGACCAGGCCGTCTCCTTCGTCACCAACTGGAAGACCAACACCGGCTTCAAGGACGTCCCGCCCCTCCCCTTCGACTACACCAAGGAACTGGTCGGCGGCCGCGCCCCCTGCCTGGAGGGCCAGAAGAACCTGCTGCCGGCCGAGAAGGCGGCGGGCTTCCGCTACGACGCCAGCTCCCCGGGCGAGTTCCAGGTCTGGCCGGTGAAGAAGGAGGGCATCTGGAACTTCCCGCTCCAGATGCTCCCCTACCCCGGCAGGTCGACCCAGAGCCTCTCGATGGACTTCAACTTCCTGGCCAACCAGTCCGGGAACACCACCAACGGCGACCCCAAGAAGTACGACACCTGGGAGAAGGAGACCCGCGAGAGCTACCTGGCCGGCTTCGAACGCGTCTACAACGGCAGCCGCGCCCCGCTCTTCATCGGCAACCACTTCGAGTCCTGGAACGGCGGCATCTACATGCAGGCCATCGAGGACGTGATGAAGAACGTCTGCAAGCGCGAGGGCGTCCGCTGCGTCTCCTTCCGCCAGGTCGCCGACTGGCTCGACGCCCAGGACCCGAAGGTCCTCGACCAGCTCCGCCAACTCGACCCCGCCCAACCGGCCGACTGGTCCCGCCTGGTCAGGTGACCGGACGGGACCGCCGGGCCTCAGACAGGAGGAGGCGCACCCCCGCCGTTCGGGGCCTGGGAGCGGGGGCCGGGTGCGTGTCAGCTTCGCCGGATGGGTCGCCGCGGGGCGGTCGGGAGGGCGCCCTGTCGGACGCGCGGGCGGGGCGGAGGCGTCAGCCCCAGTTGCCCACCAGCGGGACGTCGCCCGGGTTGCCGAACTTCTTGCTGTAGATCACCAGGTCGGAGTTCTCGGCGGCCCCGTAGAAGCTCTGGTCGCCGGGCCGGTAGACGCCGATGGTCTCCTTTCCGGTGCCGTCCCAGTCGCCCTTGATCGGGCGGTCGCCGGGGTTGCCGAACCTGACGCCCGGGCGCGGGTGCTCCGTCCGGTTGGAGTCGTTCAGGTAGAAGGTCTGGGTCTGCGGGTCGTAGACGGCGACGGTGGTGGTGCCGTTGCCGTCCCAGTCGCCGACCAGCGGCTTCCAGCCCTCGTTGCCCAGCTTGATCCGGTACGTGATGGTGGAGTTGTCGTCGGACAGGTAGAAGTACTGGTCGCTGGGCCGGTAGACGCCGACCGTCGTCCGTCCCTGTCCGCTCCAGTCGCCGACCAGCGGGATGTCGCCGGGGACGCCGAACGGGAAGGTGGCGGCCACGGTGGCGTTGTCGTTCGACAGCTGGAAGGTCGAGGTGTCGGGGTGGTAGACGCCGATGGTGTCGGTGCCGGGACCGTTCCAGTGGCCGGTCAGCGGGACGGCGTCGCCGCCGCCGCCGAACCCGGTCCGGCCGGTGTACCAGCCGTTGTGGGCGGCCTCGGCGAAGCCGGCGTCCGACGGCCGGTACACGCCCACCGAAGCGGGTGCCGGTGTGGGCGTGGCGTTGACCACGGCGCTGCCGATCCGCTGCTGGGCCGCGACGGTCAGCGGCACCTTGGTCGGCTGGTCCGGGCCGAGCCAGCGGAAGTTCTGCAGGTAGACGACCCGGGGGTCCTGCGCGGCGATCGCGCGGTACTCGTCGTTGTACGCCGCGACGTCCGCGTCGGTCTTGCCGGAGTAGCAGCCGTCGGCGACGCCCTGCTCGTTGGTGGACTCCGGGAAGAGCATCAGGTGCTGGTCGGGCGAGGAGAGGAAGGTCTTCAGGTTCGCCAGCCGCCACTGGATCTCGCCGCGGCCCACGCAGTAGTAGTCGAAGCCGACGATGTCGACCTCGGGCGGGATCGGCGCGGTCTGCTCGGCGTTCCAGCGGTCGAGGCTCATGATCAGCGTCTTGTCCGGGAACGCGGCCCTGATCTGCTGGGCCTGCGCCTTGACCTGGTCGCCGTTCAGGCCGTGGGAGTAGGCCTCGTCCGTCATGTCGACGGCGCCGATCTTGTCGATGTTCGGTCCGATGCGCCGCACCAGATCGAGCAGGTTCTGCGCGGCGTTCGGGTTCGGGGTGACCTGCCAGTCACCCGGCGAGCGCGGGATCACCGTCTCCTGGTTGAGGTCGATCACGCAGGAGGCCGGCAGGCACTGGTCCAGGAACTCCAGGCGGGGGTCCTGGTCGCGCAGGTAGTTGTTGAAGTTGGTCCACTGCGCCACCTCCGGCGCGTGGTTGGCGCCGTAGTTCGGCTCGTTCGGGTCCCGGATGTCGAAGAACCCGTAGTAGCCGAGCCCGCCCAGCGTGGAGACCCGCAGGTCGTCCACCGTGGTGACCCGGCCGGCCGCCGAGTGGTGGGCGCCGAGCGAGACGTAGCCGTCGCGGGGCAGCCGGGCGTCGGTGCGGCCGGAGAAGACCGTCGCGCCGTTGACCCGCACGGTCGCCTGCTGCTTGTCGCCGGTCGCCAGCGCGACCGACACCTCGTAGGAGCCCGCAGCGGGGACGGCGGTCAGGGCGGTCGGCGTGCCGCCCTGGAAGAGCGTCAGCCCGCCGTCGGCCTGGACGCGCAGGCCGAGCGCGACGTCCTCGGCGTCCACGGCGCCCGTGCCGCCCGAGGCGTTGCTGACGGCGAGGGAGGCCCAGTCCTGGCCGGTGGTGGCGCCGACGACCGGGGTCAGGACGGCGTGCACCGTGTAGGCGCCGCTCTGGACGTCCGAGGTGGCCGGCTTGTTCAGGCGCACCGCCGAGGTGCCCTTGGGGAACGACAGCACGTTCGGCTGGGCCGGGCTGTTGACCTGCACCGAGCCCGCCGGCGGGTCGAGCGCCAGGCCCTTGACGCCGGAGACCGCGGTGTAGTCGGCGGAGATCAGGCTCGGCTGGCGGGCGCCGAGGTCCTGGTTGAGCCCGAAGTCGGCGGTGGCGTTGGGCGCGCCGTCGAAGGTGTCGACGAGCGGCTTGGCGCTGCGGGTGGCGCTGGTGTCGATCCGGCTGACGTTCAGGCCGTGGCCGGCGCCGTCGCCGAAGGTGGTGACGCGGTTCGGGTCGGAGAGGTAGGCGCCGAGGTAGAGGAACCCGCTGCCCGGCCAGCGGGTCACCCCGGCCGGCGCGGAGACGGTGAACGGGGTGCCGTTCACCGTCAGGGTGACGGCGCGGTCGGCGCCGGTGGAGACGGTGAGCGCGACGGCGTACTGCGCCGTGGGCGCGACCGAACCGGTCCAGAAGGGCGTCTCGCCGCCCCCGCCGTGGAAGAGGGCGAGCTCGCCGCGCGAGTTGACGGTCAGGCCGAGGTCGACGTCGCCGCCGGTGACGTAGCCGTTGCCGCGGTGGCTGCGGCTCAGCACGATCGAGCCCCAGTCCTTGCCGGTGGTGTCGCCGACGACCGGGTCGATCACCGTCGAGACGGTGTAGTGGCCGGTGCCGTCCGCGACGGCCGGCGCGCCCAGCATGACCGCGGAGACGCCCTTGGCGAACAGCAGCTTGTTCGGGTGGTCCGGGTGGCTGGTCTGGACGAACCACTGGTCGGGCGCGACCGAGGTGTCCCAGCGGCCGGAGACCCGGGTGTAGGAGATGCCGTGCTGCTTCTCCGGGGGCGACTGCCGGGCGTCGATCCCGACGTTCAGCCCGTACATCGGGTCGGTGTCCTGGGACGGGTCCAGCCGGAAGGTGTCCGCGAAGGCGCGCGTGGTGTTGAGGTCCACCGGCGTCGGCCCGGACCCGTCACCGGCCGGTGCGGCAGCGGCCGTGGTGGCGCCGGCCGTGGTGGCGTCCGCTGTGGTGGCGCCTGCCGTGGTGGGGGCGAGGCCCGCGGGCAGCAGCGCCAGCGCGAGCGCCGAGGCGCCGGCCAGCAGCCCGCGGCGCAGGCGTTGAGTGAGTATCACCGAGTCTTCGTCTCCCGGTCGTCGAATCGGCGGCGCGGGCGTGCGTCGCCGAAGGGAGCGGACACGGCTGTGTCGCACCAGCTCGGCGTACTTCCCCCCGGGCTGGGATCATAGGGGGTGGATACGAACGGCCGTGCCACAACCCCGCGCCGGCGGGCGGTCGTTCGCCCCCGACGTCACGGGAGGACGGCGGCGGCCGGCGGCAGGTGGCCGGCGGGCGGACGGGGGTCGGCGCGCAGCCAGTGCGGGCCCGTCGTCCAGCCGAGGAGCACCCGGCCCGCCCCCTCGTCCGCCGAGCCCCCGGCGGCGGCCTGGCGCAGGCCGGTCAGGGCCGGGGCGAGGCGGGCGGCGACGTGTGCGGGATGGCGGGCGGCCTCCGCGTCCAGGCCGGCGATGGTCCGGGCCCGCTCCTCCGGTGCGCACAGCGAGAGGTGGAGGACCATCTGCCGCCACGCGTACGCCGCGTCCTTGATCGCGGCGAGCGGGCGCGGGTTGCCGTGGACGCGGGCCGTCCGGCGGCAGACGGTGGTGAAGGCGCGGCGGGCGAGGTCGTCCCAGCCGGGGCTCGGGCGGATGCCGACGCGGGCCACCAGGACGGCGAGGTTGTGGGTGGTGAGGATCTGGGCCTGCTCGACGACCTTGCCGTTGGCGGCGACCGACCGGGCCGGACCCGGCCCGGCGCGCCCCGTGCACAGCTCGGCGAACCGCGCCGTCCCCGCGTCCGTCCCCGCGTCCGTCCCCGTGTCCGCCGTCGCGTCCGCCGTCGCGAGCCCGCGCAGCGCCGCGTAGTCGATGCCGTAGTAGCGCTCGTACAGCGTGCCGCCGAGCAGTTCCGCGGCGACGCCCGCCGCCGCGAGGAACTTCGGGGTGAACCTGCCGACGAAGATGTCCGCCGCCAACTCCTCCACCAGCGGCGCGTCGAGCCCCGACTGGCGGGCGAGCACCGCGAGTTCGCGGACCAGCGCGTTGGGCAGCAGCGTGCCGGGGAACGCCTGGACAGCCAGTTCGCCGAGCCGGCGCAGGGCGGTGAGCGCGGGCCCGCGGCCGTCCTCGTCGGAGCGGTGCGCCGCCACCGCCCGTACCCAGGGCAGTTCCTCGACCCGCACCTGTGCGGCGAGGTTCAGCAGGAGCAGCGAGCGGCGGTTGCGGAACGCCCGGTAGTTCGCGGCGGCGAGGGTGCGCAACGCCGCGTCCGGACAGGCCTCGACGCCGGTGGCGGCGACGAGTTGCGGGACGAGTTCGGCCAGGACTTCGGCCGAGGGCACGACGCCGCGCTCCACCAGGGTGCCGATCGGGGCGCTCAGGGTGGCTTCCACGAGGTGGCGGACCGGCGCGGGCACCGGGGTGCCCGCGGGCAGTCCGGTCTCCGCCGCCTCGGCGGCGGAGACGTCGGCGACCAGCGGTCCGACCTCGGCGGCGCCCGTCTCCTGGGGCTGTACGGCGAGCCGGCGCAGCACGAGCTGGGCGAGGTCGTGGTACGAGGGCCGCGCCGCCTGGACGGCCTGACGGGCGCGCAGTTCGGTGTGCGCGGCCGATCCCGGCCGGCCGCGGCGGCGCACCATGGAGTCCACCGCGTGCCGCAGCAGTCCCAGCCGGCGGGCGTCCAGCGGCCGGCCGGCGACGGCCTCCTCCAGGGCGCCGCGCAGGATGCCGAGGTTCTCCTTCGGGTCGCGGTGCTTGGTGCAGCGGGTGTGGGCCGCGGCGAGTTCCCGGTACTGGCGCAGCAGCAGCGCGCCGCGCTCCCGCCAGGGGCCGTCGGGCACGCCCGCCGGTATCCGTCCGGCATCGCCGGTGGTCTTCCGGTCGACGGCCTCCGGTTCGACTGCCTGCGGATCGACGGCCTCCACGCCGGTGGCCTCCGGGCCGACGGCCTCCAGCCAGTGGGCGAGCAGCCGGTCGCCGAAGGGCTGCCAGACGGCGAGGGCCTCCCGCTGCGCCTCCACGGCGGCGTTCGGCCGGCGGCCGACGAGGGAGTCGACGGCGTCGCCGACGGTGTGCCGGTGCACCGCCTCGGGGTCCGGTGCGGGCAGCGCGGAGGGCCGGGGCGTGAAGCGCAGCCGGGAGGCGAACGGTTCGAGGGTGTCGACGAGGTCGAGCGCGGTGGCCGTGTCCCCGGCCCGGACCAGCCAGGCGACCGTCAGCAGCGCCGCCTCCTCGGGCACCGCGACCTCGTAGCGGCCGCTGTCGAGCAGCTCGTACAGCCGCGCCAGGCCGGGCTCGGTGAGGCAGTGGGCGAAGAGGGCCCGGCGGTCGGCCGGTACCCCGGCGAGGGCCGCGGCCTCGCGCTCGTACGGCTGGAGCGGCCCCTCGGCGCTCGCGGCGGAGGTGGCGAAGCCGCCGCGGACGACCTCGGGCGTCACCCAGGCGGGCAGCCCGGGGAGCGGGGTGCGCGAGCCGACGGCCGACCGCCCGGCGGCGGCACCGTCGAGCACGGCGCGCCAGCGGTCGGCGCGGGCCGCGGCACGGCGGCGGGTCTCGCCGTCGGAGTGGGTCAGCGCGGTGAGCAGCGCACGGGCCAACTGGTGCTGCGGGTACGGCCCGGACACCCCGGCCCCGGTGGAGTGCTGCTGATCAGCGTCGTCGTCCATAAGCCGACGTGGCAGGTTCCGCCCCTGCGCCCTCCGGGTCTCAAGCCCGGTGCTCTCCTGCTGAGCTACACGCCGTCGGGCGTGACACTAGACGCTCGGCCCGCGCGGACACAACGCGCTTTCCGTCACCGCCGACACGTCCACCGCCGGCACGTCCACCGCCTCCGACGCCAGTGCTTCGTGGACATGATTGTTCACGGCTGCATCACGACTTGACCACGGGACCGGTATCCCTCGGAGCCGATCGCTACGGTTCCCCTGCCACAACTGTCACGTCATGGGGGGACCATGCGTCGTACCGTCACTGCCCTGCTGGCCATCACGGCCGCTCTCGGCCTCACCGCCTGCGACCCGAAGGACTCCACCGGGAGCGGCGCCGGCGCCACGGCGGGCCCGTCGGCGGCCGGCGCCCCTTCGCAGACCGCATCCGCAGCTGCACCCACAGCCGATGCACCCGCAGCCCCCGCACCCGCTCCTGCACCCGCAACGGGCGCACCTGCGGCCGCCGCCGCCGGAACGGCCGTGCTCCCGAACTTCGTCGGCATGGGGCTGCAGTCCGCCCAGGACACCGCGCAGAGCGCCGGGTTCTTCCTCCTGACCAGTCATGACGCGCTCGGTCGCGACCGCAACCAGATCCTGGACCGCAACTGGAAGGTCTGCGCGCAGAACCCGGCCCCGGGCAGCCACCCCACCGGCACGAGGATCGACATGGGGGCGGTGAAGCTGGAGGAGAACTGCCCCGCCCAGGACCAGGGCGCCAACGGGCCCGCCAAGGCCGGATCCACCATGCCCGACTTCAAGGGCAAGGCCGTCTCGGTGGTACGGGATTCACTGCCGGGCAACACGTCCCTCAGCACCAAGGACGCCGGCCCGAAGAACCGTGCCGTCCTGGTTCAGTCGAACTGGCAGGTGTGCGGCCAGGATCCGGCTCCGGGCGCCGCCCTCACCGGTCAGCCGGTCAGTGTGACGGCCGTGAAGTTCGGCGAGACCTGCCCGTAGCGGCCGGGCCCACCGGAATGCGATCGATCGTTTTCGGTCAGGTACAGAAATCCACCGATGAGGATCTATCAGCGGCCTGATCACCGCCACTAGGGTGCGGCGCATCCCCGTTGTTACGCCCTCCCGCGCCGTGCCCACGGCGGGGAGACGACCGATCGGAACGGTGTCGCCGTGACCAGGATCCTCCGCAAGCTGATGACCCGCACGGGACGGGCCGCCGCCACGGTCGCCGTCCTCGCGGCCGCGCTCACCGGCACGACGGCCGCCGGCACGGCCTCCGCGGCCGGCGGCTGGAGCTGCTCCGGGGCGCCCGTCCCGGCCGGCTACGTCATCACCATGTACAACGCCGGCGGCTGCAACAACCACGGCTCGTGGTACCAGCAGCCCGCCCAGAACCGGCTGTGGACCTGCTCCGGCTCGCCCATCGTCCCCGGCTACGTGCTGACGAACTACGACGTCAAGGGCTGCAGCGGCGTCGGCGCCTGGTTCCACGAGCAGGTCCGCAACGGCATCTGGACCTGCCCGTACTCGCCGATCCCGGCCGGCTACCGCAGCACCACCTACGACGCCCGCGGCTGCAGCGGCCTCGGCGCCTGGCTCACCGTCAAGATCTGAGCACACCCGTACGG